>JBGQGO010000024.1:0-20502 GCA_041497455.1 Blastocatellia bacterium
GGGCAAGGCATGATCCTCGCGCTGTTGGGCGTGGGCATCGGCTTAGGCGGGGCCTTTGCGTTGACCCGTCTGATCTCGGGTTTGCTCTTCGGCGTGAGCCCGACTGATCCAGTTACGTTTTTGGCCGTCTCGTTGCTGCTGACGAGCGTCGCGTTGTTAGCCAGCTACATTCCCGCGCGGCGGGCGATGAAGGTGGACCCGATGGTTGCGCTGCGATGTGAATAGATTTCTGGTTTGTGGTTTGTGGCGCCGGGTTCAGAGTTCCGGGTTCGTGGTTCGGGGTTCAGAGTTTGCGGGTTCAGGGTTACAGCACTGAACTCTGAACTCTGAACTCTGAACCCTGAACCCTGAACCCTGAACCCTGAACCCTGAACCCTGAACCCTGAACCCTGAACCGCGAACGCTAAGAGAGCGGTGATGCCGAACTTATCTTACATTTCACCCAAAGCGGCCGTGAAGGAAAGCTCGATTCAGGGACGAGGGCTTTTTGCAGTAGAGCCGATCTCCGAGGGAGAGATCGTTTGTATCAAGGGCGGTCACATCTTCAACCGCGAAACGCTTCGAGAGGCCGCGAAGACGCTTGGTCCCGCCGAGATTCAAATCGCTGAAGATCTCTTCATCGGCCCGCTTAACGAGCAAGAGCGAGAAGGCAGCATGATCTTCAGCAATCATTCCTGCGAGCCAAACATCAGCGTGCAGGGGCAGCTTGTTTTTGTCGCGTTGCGAGACGTAGAAGCCGGTGAAGAACTGACTCACGATTGGGCGACGACGGACGATGATGCTTACGAGATGGAGTGTAAGTGCGGCGCGCCGAGCTGCCGGAAGGTGATCACCGGTCAGGATTGGCGCAGGCGAGACTTGCAGGAAAAGTACGCCGGGTACATGTCCTGGTACCTGATGGAAAAGATAAGCAAGAGTTCGTAGCCTGGGAGCGCAGGCCCATTCGCATTTCTGGGAAACCCCGTCACAAAGACGGACACTACACGCCGCCACAACCTTCTACTTACCCCAGAATACCTCAACTTAATGGCGGGCCGCTCTGGCACGCAGTTTGGCTTACGGGCAGGAACGGCTTGCGTGCCCACTACAAGCTTGGAGGCTGAACCTTGGAAAACCTGCTGCACGATTTGCGATATGGCTTTCGAATGTTGCTCAAGCGTCCGGGCTTTACGGCGGTGGCGGTGGTGACGCTTGCGCTTGGAATCGGAGCGAACACGGCGATCTTCAGTGTCGTCAACGCCGTCTTGCTCCGGCCCCTGCCGTTTGCTGATCCTGACCGGCTCGTGCTCTTTTATGAGACAAACCGCCAAATGGGTTTCTCAGGTCCGGGGACTGTGTGCGATCCCGATTATCCCGATTGGAAGACTCAAAGCGAATCGTTCGGTCAGATCGCGGCGTACCAACGAAGGCCATTCAACTTGACCAGCGTGGGAGACCCGGAGCGGCTTCAAGGGTCGGTGTGTGACGCCGGACTTTTTTCGCTGCTGGGAGTCCGGCCGACTCTGGGTCGAGCCTTCACTGAAGAAGAGGAGAAGCCGGGACACGATGACGTCGTAGTCATCGGCGATAAGCTCTGGCAGCGCCGATTTGGATCCGATCCCTCAGCGCTCGGCAGCGTGATTCGTCTCGACGGCAAGAGCCGCACCGTAATCGGGGTGATGCCATCGGGTTTCGACTTCCCTAATCAAACAGAAGTGTGGACTCCGCTCGTTCTGACGTCTGATTGCTCAAACTCCTTCAATCAAGTGGTCGCCCGATTGAAGCCCGGCGTTCCGCTGAGGCAAGCCCAAGAGGACGCGGGCGCGATCTTCCGACGAATGGCTGAGCGGCATCAACAACGCGACGCCGAGAGCGAAATGACGGTGATGCCGTTGCAGGAGTTTGTAGTCGCAAGTACGCGGCCCGTCTTGCTGATCTTGCTGGGCGCGGTCAGCCTGGTGCTGCTGATCGCTTGCGCCAATGTCGCCAACCTGTTGCTCGCCCGGGCCGCCGGCCGCCAACGTGAAATGGCTATTCGTCGGGCGCTCGGCGCGAGTCGATGGCGGATAGTTTCGCAGCTTCTGGTCGAGAGCGTGATCTTAGCGGTGCTTGGCGGAGCGCTCGGGGTTCTGGCGGCCGTGTGGGGACTGGAAGGGTTGCTGGCCTTCCTGCCTCCCGGAGTGCCTCGCGCAGAGAGCATCGGCATCGACGTTTGGGTCCTCGCCTTCGCGCTTGCGGCGTCGCTTGTTAGCGGGATCATCTTCGGTCTCGCTCCCGCGCTTCATTCTTCCAACATCGACCTTGGCCGATCGCTCAAGGAAGGCGAGCGCTCGGTTTCTGACAGCCGAAGCCGGCGGCATGTTCGGAGCGCGCTGGTTATTTCCGAGTTCGCGCTGGCGATGGTGTTGCTCGCTTCGGCCGGATTGCTGATCCGGAGCTTCATTCACCTGACCGAGGTCAAGCCGGGATTCGACGCCAGGAACGTTCTCACGATGAACGTGCTCTTGCCGCCCACGAGATATTCGAAGCCCGCGGACATGACCAACTTCTACAGAACTGCGATCGAGCGATTTCAAAACGTGCCGGGAGTTCGCGCCGCCGGAGCAGTGTTCGGGCTTCCTCTTGGAGATATGAGCATCAGAGGCGATTTTACTGTTGAGGGACAGCCGCCACCGGCAGCCGGACTGACCGCAAGCAAGCTCGTTGTCAGTTCCGGCTATTTCCAGGCGATGGGAATCCCGCTGGTGAGCGGCCGCTTTTTTACCGAAGCGGACACCGACAAGACTGCTCAGGTGGTGATCATCAGCGAGAACCTGGCTGAGATGTTCTGGCCGGGCGAAGACCCGATCGGCAAGCGATTGCAGCCGGGCTTCAGAAGCAAGCCAATGTGCACGGTGGCCGGCGTAGTTGCTAACGTTCGCCAGAACGGCTTCGCGAAGGACGCTCCGTTGGCGATCTACATGCCGGATTCGCAAGCGCCGGTGTTTCTTCTAAGCGCCGCCGCGTTCGTCGTTCGCACAGAGGCAGATCCTCAAAGTTTGGCGAATGCCTTTCGCCGCGAGCTTCAGGCAGTCGACAAAGAACTCCCTCTCTATGACGTCCGCACGATGGATCAGCTCGTCTCGAGGTCGGTGTCGGAGCCGCGATTCAACATGGTCCTGCTCGCGGTTTTTGCGGGCCTCGCGCTCGCGCTTGCGTCGATAGGAATCTACAGCGTGATGGCGTATTCGGTGGCGGAGCGAACGCGAGAGATCGGCATCCGAATGGCGATGGGCGCGAAACCCGAAGACGTGCTCGAGCTCGTTCTAAGACAGGGGACAGCGCTGATCGTGATGGGTTTGGGTGTCGGGTTAGCCGCGGCGTTCGCTCTCACGCGGGTGATCTCGAGCTTCTTGTTTGGCGTGAGCGCTGCCGATCCGGCGGCCTTCGCCGGCATCACGCTGCTGCTCGGCGCCGTAGCATTGATCGCGTGCTACATCCCGGCTCGACGAGCAACGAAAGTCGACCCGATGGTCGCACTGAGATACGAATGAATAGATCGATTTGCGATTGCCGATTTGCGATTGCCGATTCCCGAGGAAGCAAGATGGCCATCATGGCGGCATCGCGGATCTCAGCCGCACGCGCCAAGCAATCGGCAATCGCCAATCGGAAATCGGAAATGTGAATATGGGAACACTATTGCAAGACCTGCGCTACGGCGCGCGAATGCTGTTGAGGAAACCGGGCTTCACTCTTGTTGCCGTCGTCACGCTCGCGCTTGGCGTCGGCGCGAACACCGCGATCTTCAGCGTCGTCAATGCGGTGTTGTTGCGGCCGTTACCGTTCGAGGAGCCCGAGCGGCTGGTGATGGCCTGGAACAAAGGGGCGGAAGCGGCGGGCGGAGATCGGACGCCGCTCGCGGTCGCCGACCTGCTCGATTGGCGCGCGCAGAGCCGATCCTTTGAGAGCGTTGGCGCGTTCCAGCAAAGATTTTTCAACTACACCGGCGGCGAATCGCCCGAGCGAGTACGCGGCGCGGGTGTGACGGCTGACTTTTTCGCGACGATTGGACTGCAGCCTGCGTTGGGACGGACTTTTTATCCAGACGAAGAGAGCCCGGGCGCGCCGCGCGTCGCGGTAATCAGCGACGCCTTTTGGCGCAAACATTTCGCCGCCGACCCGCAGGCGATCGAGCGCGCGATCAATCTGAACGATGTGAGCTTCACAATCGTCGGCGTCATGCCAGCCGGCTTGAACTTCCCCGCCAAGGAAGTGGAAATCTGGACGGCCATGCAGATAACTCCGCCTACACGATGGGGGCCGTGGTTTCTTACGGGGATTGGGCGCTTAAAGCCCGGTGTGACGATTCAGCAAGCGCAAGCGGAGATACATACACTGAAGCACAGCTTCTCGGACGAGGAGTTCGCCTTCAACATTCTGCCGATCAACGATTACATCGTCGGAGATGTGCGCCCGGCGCTTTTAGCTTTGCTCGTGGCTGTAATCCTGGTCCTTCTGATTGCGGCGGCCAATGTCGCTAACCTGACGCTGGTGCGCGCTTCGGCGCGCGTCAAGGAGATTTCTATCCGCACCGCACTCGGCGCGGGGCGGTGGCGGATCATCCGGCAACTGCTGACCGAGAGCTTGCTGCTGGCGCTCGGGGGCGGGGCGCTCGGGGCGTTCTGCGCGATGTGGGGCGTTGACCTGCTGCGCAAACTGGGACCGCAGGACATACCTCGTTTGGATCAAATCACCGTTGACGGGCGCGTGCTCGGTTGGACGGCGCTGGTGTCGCTCGCGACCGGCGTGATTTTCGGTTTGGCGCCGGCCCTGCAGAGCTCCCGGCTGAATTTAAACGAATTGCTCAAGGAGGGCGGGCGCGGCGCCACGGAGGGAGCGGGCAGACGCCGCTGGCGCAACGTGCTTGTGGTTGCCGAATTGTCGCTTGCCGTGATGCTGCTGATTGGCGCCGGGCTCCTGGTCAAGAGTCTGTGGCGGTTGCAGCAGGTGGACCTCGGCGTCGATCCTGAGCGTGTACTGACAATGCAGCTAACGTTGCGAGGTCAGCGGTATGAGCAGCCCCAGCAAGTCAGAGAGTTTTGCTCCCGCTTGGTTGAACGAGCGCAAGCGTTGCCAGGCGTGCGCGCCGCCGCCGTGAGCGACAGCCTGCCTCCAGATAGTACGGCCGGTTCGAGCGACTTCAGGATTGAAGGGCGGAGCTTCGTCAAGAATGAGGAGCCGATCGCCTACTTCATCCGAGTGAGTCCTGATTACTTTCGCGCGCTCGGCACGCGGCTGCGCAGCGGTCGCTACTTTACCGCGGCCGACTCCGCCGACGCCCCTCACGTGGTGCTCATCAACGAGACCCTTGCGCGAGACTTCTTCCCAGGCGAAGACCCTATCGGCAAGCGTCTCAACGTTGGGACCGAGCAAGAGCCGGACTGGAACCAGATCGTCGGCGTGATCGGTGACGTGAAATATAACGGGCTGGCGGACGAAGCACAGCCTGCACTGTACCTGCCAGTCGCTCAAGGTCCGTCGTGGTCTCTTGCGCTTATTATCAAAACCGAAGCCGCCGATCCGCTGAGCCTCGCATCCGCAGCGCGCTTCGAGATCAGCCAGCTTGACCCCGAACTGCCCATCGCTCAGATCAGCACGATGGAACAACGCCTCGCCACGGCAGTCGCACAGCCGCGATTCCGCACGTTGCTGATCGCGCTCTTCGCTGCCGTAGCGCTCATCCTGGCCTGCGTCGGCATCTACGGCGTGATGTCGTATTCGGTCATGCAGCGCACGCACGAAATCGGCGTCAGGATGGCGCTGGGGGCGCAGGCGGGCGACGTGCTGAAGATGGTGATCGGGCAAGGACTGACCGTGGCCGCGACAGGCGTGGTGATTGGTTTGGCCGCGTCATTCGTGTTGACCAGATTGATGAGCAGTTTGTTGTTCGGCGTGAAAGCGACGGATCCCGCGACGTTTATCACAACCGCCCTGCTGTTGGCTTTGACGGCGCTCATGGCTTGCTACATCCCGGCTCGACGAGCCACTAAGGTCGATCCGATGGCCGCTTTGAGGTACGAATGAGTCGATTTCGGATTTTGGATTGTCGATCGATCTCAGAATCCAAAATCCAAAATCGCTGGTGAAATATGATGAACTCCGTTGTTGCTGATACTCGTCTCGCAGTTCGAATGCTGTTCAAGCAACCGGCCTTCACGGCGATCGCCGTCGCAACTCTCGCGCTGGGCATCGGAGCGAACACAGCGATCTTCAGCGTCGTCAACGCAGTGTTGTTGCGGCCGCTTCCCTTCCCGCACTCCGAACAGCTCGTGCTTGTCTCCGATGATTTGACCGGCCGGCAAATCAACGATGTCGGGATATCGGTTCCCGAGCTGCAGGACCTGCAGGAGCGCTCCGGCGTCTTCGAAGAAATATCGGCAGTGTGGCCGGTGGATGCTAACCTTACCGGATCCGACCGCCCCGAACGCGTCGAGCTGCTCGCGGTAAGTCCCAACTACTTTTCGTTGCTCGGCGCAACCGCGCAACTCGGACGCGTCTTCGGCGACGAGGATCGAGCGCAAGGCTTCGCTGAAGGCGTCGTGATAAGCGACGGACTCTGGCGAAGAGTGTTCGGCGCCGATCCGAATGTGTTGGGGCGCAAGATTCGAGCTGACAACGACCTGTACACGATTGTCGGCGTGATGCCGCCGGACTTTCGTCATCCGGGCCGGACGCTGCGCGATGACGTCGAGTTGTGGGGCACGGCTGGCTTCGCGGCCAATCCCTTCGGACCGCCAAAACGCGCAGTGCGCATGCTCCCGGGAGCAATCGGCCGACTGAAGCCTGGTCTCACGGTGCAGCAGGCGCAGCTTCAACTCGATGGCTTCGTCGCGCAACTGACCAGGGAGTTTCCAAACGAGTACCCCGCCGAAGCGGGCTGGACGGTTCGGCTGGCGCCGGCTCGCGAGAAGCTGGTAGGCGAAGTGCGCTCGACGCTTCTCATTTTGTTGGGCGCGGTCGGCGTGGTGTTGCTGATCGCTTGCGTGAACCTGGCCAACTTGATGCTCGCCCGCTCGCTTGCGCGGCAGCGCGAGATGGCCATTCGCCTGGCGCTGGGCGCCGGCCGAAGGCGATTGATACTACAGCTTCTCACTGAGAGTCTGGTGCTCTCGCTGCTCGGCGGAGCGGTCGCGTTGCTCATGGTTAGCTGGGTGACGGGTTTGTTATTACGGCTCGTGCCAGCAACGATCCCGCGCCTTCACGAAGTGGGCTTCAACGGCAGCGTGCTTTTGTTTACCTTCGGGGTGTCGCTGCTGGCCGGCGTTCTGTTCGGGTTGGTACCAGCCTGGCAGGCGTCGCGCCCGGATGTGCTAGCGGGCTTGAAGGAAGGCACTGCGGGCGCGGGCTTCGGCGCGCGCAGCAACCGGCTTCGCGGCTTGCTGGTGGTCACCGAGTTCGCGCTGTCGCTGGTTCTGATGATCGGAGCCGGGCTGTTGATCCGAAGCTTCTGGCGCGTGCTTGAAGTGAATCCGGGCTTCAATCCGCAGAATGTTCTGGTAGCGCGAATCTGGCTGCCCGTGCCTAACAACCCCGAGATGGATCCGTATCGTCCGCCCGCAAAGCGCGCGCAGTTTATGAAGGAGGTCTTGCGCCGCGCTGGCTCACTGCCGGGCGTCCAGTACGTGGCGATGGGGGGTGGCAACGGAGTTCCGTTGATTGGCCCTCACAACAACGCGGGGCTGGTGATCGAAGATCGTGCCGACGAGTCTGTCCTCCCACAGGTTCAGCTCTCTGCCGTTAGCCCGGACTACTTCTCGGTCCTTGGAGCGCCGCTTGTTGAAGGGCGATTCTTTTCAGACAGCGACGAAACTGAATCGCCGCGAGTTGCACTGGTCGATCGGGCGACGGTGAAACGGTTCTGGCCGGACGAGAGCCCTATCGGGAAGCACATCAAGTTTGGCAGAAGAGACTCGAGAGGTGGTTGGGTCTCTGTCGTCGGGGTCGTTGGCGACATTAAGACTGACGGGTTCGATGTGCCTGAACAGCCTCACGTCTATTTGGCGATACTTCAGAACCTTGGCTACGCGATGGCGGTCTATGTTAAGACCGAAGGCAATCCCAAGAGCCTGACTCAAGCGCTTCGACAACAAGTCCAGGCCATCGATCCGGACCTGCCGGTGTTCGGCGAGAAAACCATGGAAGACCTCGTTGCAGCGTCGCTGGCCGAGCGCCGGTTCGCCATGCAGTTGGTGATCGTGTTTGGCGTTGTCGCGCTGCTGCTGGCTGGCATCGGCATCTACGGCGTGACGGCCTATTCGGTAAATCAGCGAACTCGCGAGATCGGCATTCGACTCGCGCTTGGCGCGAACAATCGAGACATCATGGGATGGGTGCTCAAGCAAGGAATGGGTCTCACCTTAACGGGGGTTGCGCTCGGTCTGGCGAGCGCGTTCGCGCTGACGCGCTTACTGCGAGGCTTGCTGTTTGGCGTAGCGCCGACCGATGCGATCACCTACGCGGCTCTGGCGTTGCTGTTGGGCTTCGTGGCGCTTGTGGCCTGCTACATCCCGGCGCGAAGGGCGACGAAAGTCGACCCGATGATCGCGCTTCGATGCGAATAAGAGCGAGGATGAAGGATTGAGAATCGAGCGCGTAATGCGGGTACACATTGACCAGGATCGGCGAGATGAATCCGCCTTGCCAGCGCGCCACCGTCCCGTCTGCTTACTTCGCCGTCGTCCAGCGCTCCGCCTCTCAGCCACTTCTTAATCAAGCGCAGTATCGCGCGGTCATCAATGCACTCCGCCAAAATCCGCATCAACCATTCGAGAGGAGGACAGTACCGAGGCGGCGCAGAGTTTACATCCTTAGCAAATTCTTTTCACAGACTTAACCACCAATTCTAGTTTTGAGCGTTTAATAACATCTTGGATGTAAAGCTGATAAATTTTGAAGGAGAGAATGACTATGCTTAAACGAATGGTACTGTTAACGCTTTTCTGCTTGCTTGCGAGCCCTTTTGGGATCTCGTCGTATGCTCACAGAAGCCTGCTCAAAATAGGACGCGAAGCCACCCCAGTACAGGACGCGAAGTCAAGTAACGCACAAGGCGACGAGGCCGGCGGAATTGAGTTAGCGGAAAAAAACCGCGCCGCAATGGGCGTCAGGGATCAGAATCGGGTCAAGACAGAAGAGCGGCACGCAGAGGTCGAAGCGATGGGCCAGCTAAACAAGATAACGCGAATTACAGAGCGATCGACCCGACGGTTCTACTCACTTACCGAAGGACCAAACGGCAACCGTGAAATGGGATTTGACGGAAAACGAGTTTGGCAGAAAACGCCTTTTTTTCGCGGCTATCTGGCGGATGACGATCCTATGGCCAGGCCAATCATCAAAGGCGAAAATGAATCGCCTTTGCTCAATTACAAAACGACGGGTCGGAAATTGTACCGCCTGCCCAATGAAACATTAGACGGCAAAGAGTATCTGATAGTAAGAACCACAACAAAGGATCCTGCTGATCGGGAAATTCCAATCAAGTTCTACCTTGATCCGGCAACATATTTTGTTCGGCGGACAGTGACTGGCGCCGCCATCACACAAACTTCCATCCTTGAGGACTATCGGCAAGTTGACGGCGAGTGGATAGCCTTTACCGTAACCACAATAACCCCGCAAGCGACTGTCGTGAGGCGGATAAAAAGCGTTAAGCACAATATCACCATTGATCCGGCCAAGTTTGAGTACCACGACGACGACGCCAAGCCGGAAAACGTGAAGCCAGAATCAACTAAGGAGGGAGGAAACCCTCTCTCCCCTGCCGTTGCCGCCGCGAGCGATGATCTTATTCCTGAAGCTAAACGCATCGAAGCTTTTGAATTGGCCTGGAAGACGGTCAACGATACTTACTGGGACAGAACTTTCAACGGAGTGAATTGGAAAGCGATCCACGAGAAGTACCTGCCCTTAATAAAAGCTGCCGCGAAAGGCAAAGAGTTTCATGGACTCCTCAACCTAATGGTGCAAGAACTGCATCTGTCGCACTTCAAAATCATGCCACCGGAGAACGTTGTGGGACTAGACACTCGTGCCGAAGACCTAAAAAATGGCGACATTGGGGCGGCGTTCCGCTGGCTTGATGGACAATTGGTGGTAGTAGACCTCGATAAAGACTATTCCGCTTATGCAGCCGGAATTCGTAAGGGATTCGTCGTGACCAAAATAAATGGTAAGACGCCGGAGGAAATTTACCAGGAAGAAAAGAAGAAGAAAGGGGGTTACGAGCCACGAGAGGGGTTTGCCCGGGTTCGAGCAGCGGGGAGCCAGCTAGGCGGCAAACTTGACGTACCGGTCAAGCTGGAAGTATTGAATGAACAGGATAAGCGGATCCAGTTGGAAGTTACGCGCAAAGCGAGGCAGTTGAGCGGCAGCCAGTTGGAGTTTGAATTCGAGAAGCTGGACAACAATATCGGTTACATCAAGTTCAATCTCTTTTTCGGTGATTTGCTGCCTAAGGTTCAGGCTGCCTTACGGGAATTGCGCGACACTGAGGCGCTGATCATCGATTTGCGCGGCAACCCTGGAGGCGCGGGAGACCTGGCTCCGGCGTTAGCGAATCTACTCTCTGCCAACGCAGGGTCTTTGGGCAGTTTGCAGTTCCGGTATGCATCGCAACCTTACGCTTACAAGGGCACGGGGGATCAGGCATACAAAGGTAAAGTGATCCTTTTGGTTGATGAACATTCGGGTAGCACCGCTGAGGTGTTCTCGGGCGGGTTGCAAGAGAACAAACGAGTTACAGTGATCGGCACTCCAACTGCCGGAGGCGTCTTGCCTTCGCTCTATAGACTCTTGCCGACCGGAGGCGTCTTACAGCATGTAATTTCAAATTTTCAAACGCCGAAAGGTGTCGTACTTGAAGGGCGCGGAGTCCTGCCCGACATTACCGCCACGCTTTCGCGCAAAGATCTTTTGGCCGGTCGCGACCCTGTGCGCGAGCGGGCGATTCAATTCATTAAGATGTCGAAATGAGTGAAGGTAGGACGTGTTCCCAGGATGTCTGAGCGCGTGGGTTAGTATGATTGAAGGGTATAATGGTGCTGTCTATGAAATCCTTCATAAGAACATCCGCGGTTTCACTGGCGGTGATTATCGCGGTCGCGATCTTGCTCCCCCTTCTCGCGGTTTTGCAATACCGCTGGCTTGGCGAGGTGAGTCAGGCTGAGCGGGAGCGCTTGCAGGCAAACATTCGCACGGGGGCCGAGCAATTTCGCCAGGACTTCGACCAAGAGATTCTGCGCACCGTCCTCACCTTTCAAATGGAGACTGGCGATGAGACTCCCGGTCTGAAAGCAGAATTAGCCGGCAAGTACGACTCCTGGGTTTCTCACGCACCTTACGCGAAATTGGTTCGCGCCATCTTACTTGCGGAACGCAGTCCGGACGGAACGTTTCGCGTTTCTCGTTTCCAGCCGGAATCGGGAGACTTGCAGGCGTGCGATTGGCCTGCTGAACTCGCTCCGTGGCGGGACCGGATTGAGCACCCGGAAAACTCGCTGCCACCGAGAGTCAAGGAAGAGGTCGAAAGGATGCTCGGCGGGGCGTTGCGGGATACCGCTGCTTCGCGTGTGATGTTCATGAGCAATCCAGCGCCAGTCATGGCCGACGAGGTTCCAGCGATACTCATTCCATTCGCGCCACGCGCTGTCCTGCGTGCTGCTCAAAGCAAGCAAACTCGCCGGGCTGGATACACTATCGTGGAATTCGACAGCGACTACATTCGTCAGGAATTCCTTCCCGCGCTCGCCCTGAAGCACTTTGCATCGGACAATCGTCTCGACTACAACATAGCGATTGTCCGTCAGGCCGACCCACTGAAGCCTTTATACCAGTCCGATCCCCTCCTGCAACTCGCAACTCCTTCCACGAGCGACGCGTCGATGGAATTCTTTTCGCTACGCATGGAAGACATCCGCTCGCTGCCCTTGAGTGGTCTGTTTCAACTCAGCCCGGGCCAGCAGAGCGGCAGCGTCATCTTGCGAAGAGGCCTCGCTCTGAATCGCGACACCGGACCGCCGGACTCCTCGCGCCCGGCGCCCGCTGCCGCCCCGCGCGGCGAAGCGGGGCGATGGCTTCTTCTCGTCACGCATCGCGCCGGCTCGCTGGAAGCGGCAGTGGCACGCGTTCGCCGCCGCAATCTCATCGTCAGCGGCGGAGTGCTGCTCTTGCTTGTCGCCAGTGTGGCCCTGGTGGTTGTGCTGGCGCAGCGATCCCAACGACTGGCTCGTCAGCAGATGGTCTTTGTCGCTGGCGTCTCGCACGAACTACGAACTCCATTGGCCGTCATCTGCTCCGCGGGAGACAACCTGGCCGAGGGCGTTATCGCTGATAGTCCTCAGGTTCGGCATTACGGAGACCTGATTCGGACCGAGGGGAGAAGGCTCTCGGAAACGCTCGAGCAGATCCTGGAATTCGCTGGCATCCAGTCAAGGCGGAAGACGGGCGACGGGCGACCGGTTGAGGTCGAGAGCCTAATTGAGACGGCACTCGACAGATGCGGGCTCACTGGAAAAGACTCGGACTTTCGAGTGGAACGGAATATCGAGAGGGCTCTTCCCCCGGTTATGGGCGACGCCACGGCGCTGTGCGGAGCGCTGCAGAATCTGCTGAGGAACGCGATGAAGTTTTCTGGCGATCGGCGATGGCTCGGCATCGGCGCGCGCGCTCCACGAAATGGAAACGGCGCCGAGCTGGAGATCACAATTGAAGACCGAGGACTCGGTATCGCCCCGAGCGATCTCCGGCATATCTTCGAGCCCTTCTATAGAGGCAAGGTAATTGTGGACGCGCAGATTCACGGCAATGGCCTCGGGCTTAGCTTGGTCAAGCACACCATCGAAGCACACGGAGGCCGCGTCTCAGTCAAAAGCAAACTTGGGAAAGGCAGCACTTTCACCGTCCATCTTCCGATTGCCGAAGACAGTCCAAAGCAGAGTTCGACGGAGTCACCTACAGGTGGGAAGCTTTGAGCGCGTCGCGCGCGCGCTGAAGAGAAACAACACAACTGGTTGCCCAATGAACGAACGAATTCTCTTGATCGAAGATGAAGCCGGATTGGTACTGACTCTGACCGACCGGCTGAAGAGCGAGGGATATCGCGTTGAGACTGCAACTGACGGCGAAACGGGGCTTGCTCGCGCGACCTCCGAAGCATTCGACCTGATTCTGCTTGACGTGATGTTGCCGAAAATGAACGGCTTCGATGTGTGTCATGAATTGCGCCACAAACACATTCAGACGCCAACCATCATGTTGACAGCGCGCGGTCAGCTCACGGACAAGGTCGTGGGGCTCAAGCTGGGCGCCGATGACTACGTAACGAAACCATTCGAGATGATGGAACTGCTCGCTCGCATTGAAGCGCTGTTGCGTCGCGTGCCGTCGACCCCGGTCCCTGATGCTGATACTTTTCGATTCGGCCCTGTTCATGTTGACTTTCGAAAGGCCGAAGTGCTTGTGGACGGAACTCCGGTGGGGCTTTCCGCGCGAGAGTTCTCGTTACTTCGTTATTTCATAGCGCGCCGGGGCACACTGGTCTCACGAGAGGAACTGTTAAACGAGGTGTGGGGCTACAACGCCATACCAGCGACACGTACAGTTGATGTGCATATTGCATGGCTGCGACAGAAACTCGAACCCAATCCCCGCCATCCTCAGTTCCTCCTCACCGTGCACGGACTCGGCTACAAATTCGTGGGCTGAAGCAGCGCTTCTTTGTTCTGACTGATGGCTAGGCCTGATGAGGCGCATTTGGATCAGTTAATCCGAGGTGGAGGGCTGCTCGCGTGAGCGCGACCGACCCTCTGACTTTCGCCGCGATTCCGATACTGCTCACAGGAGTGGCTCTGGTAGCCTGTTTGGCGCCCGCACATCGGGCGACGAGGGTAGACCCGATGGCAGCGCTGAGGCACGAATGAGCGTTGACAATGGAGGATCGAGAATCGAAGATTGAGGATCGCCGATCTTCAAGCTTCGGAGCGAGCAACATTGCAAACACTCTGGTTGGACTTGCACTACGGCGGGCGAATGCTCGCGAAGAATCCCGCCTTCACGATGATCGCCGTTGTCACCCTCGCCTTAGGCATCGGCGCGAACACCGCGACTTTCAGCGTCGTCAACGGCGTATTACTCAAACCGCTGCCATATCCCGAACCTGAGCGCCTGGTGATGTTGTGGGAGCGCAATCCGCAAAAAGGGATGGAGCAGGAATTTGTTACGCCGCCGAACTTCGACGATTGGCAGGCGCAGCAACGCGTGTTTGAGCATCTGGCGTTCTGGACAGGCGACACGGAATTTAATCTTGTCCAGGCTGACGGCAGCGAAAAGATTCGTGCTTCGTACATTTCCGCCAATCTATTTCCCGCGCTCGGCGTGCAGCCGCTCGAAGGCCGCGCCTTCCTGCCGGAAGAGGACCGGAAAGAAGGCAATCGCGTGGCCGTCATCAGCTACGATTTCTGGCAACGCCGATTTGCCGGGGCGGCGGACGTGTTCGGGCAAACGGTGACGTTGGATACGTATGGCAGGCGTGATTACACCGTCGTAGGCGTGATGCCGCCCGGCTTTCAATTTCCGGGCAAGTCCGAAGTCTGGCTCCCTGCGGGGTGGAATGGCATTCCGCGAGATCGTCGCGGCGGGCACTGGCTCTCGGCGTTGGCGCGTCTTAAAGCCGGCGTCACGATAGAGCAGGCACAAGCCGAAATGAATGCCATTCAGGCGGGGATTGAAGCACAGTTCCCGAATCTCAATCTTGGATCGCAGGTCGCGGTTGTTCCCTTGCTGGAACAAACCGTCGGGCGCAAATTGCAAACGGCATTGTGGATTCTGTGGGGCGTGATTGCGGCGGTGTTGCTGATTGCGTGCGCCAACGTCGCCAACCTGACTTTGGCTCGTGCGTCGGCCCGCCAAAGAGAAATCGTCATTCGTTTGGCGCTCGGCGCAAGCCGCTGGCAAGTGGTGCGGCAACTGCTCACGGAAAGCTCTTTGCTGGCGCTTGCGGGCGGCTTGCTTGGTTTACTGTTGGCGGTTTCTGGGATTGCTGCTCTGAAGACTATCAGCGGCGAGCAGGTTCCGCGCTTAGAGGATGTACGACTGGATCGTTGGGCCTTGGGTTTCACGTTGTTGGTTTCACTAGTGACCAGCGTGCTATGTGGGCTTGCGCCTGCACTGGAAGCAACGAAACACAATTTGAATGAAGCGCTCAAAGAAGGCTGCACAACGGCGACAGCAGGATTGCGGCGCAATCGCCTGCGTAGCGGGTTGGTGGTTGCGGAGGTCGCGTTGTCACTGCTGCTGTTGATTAGCGCCGGGCTAATGCTCAACAGCTTCGCGCGTCTGGTTAGCCTCAATCGAGGCTTTCAGACAGATCATCTGCTCGTAGCGAAACTGGATTTTTCGATTTCCGGTTACACGACTTGGATGCGAACGACGACGACGCGCCCTCAAGTCAGTTTGCTGGACTTACTGCAACGCTTGCAAGCGCATCCCGGCGTGCAATCCGTCGCCGCGGTAAGTGCGTTGTCGCGCAGTGCGGAGCCGCCTCGCCAGGGCATCGTGATCGAGCAGGGTCAGCCCGATGAAGCCCCGCGTGCAAATTTCCAAGGCGTCACACCCGATTACTTTCGCGCGATGGGCATTGCGTTGTTGAAAGGCCGGGAGTTTACCGAACGCGACGTCTTTGAAGCTCCCTCCGTAGCGATCATCAATGAGACAATTGCAAAACGTTATTTTCCCGATGAAGACCCGGTCGGCAAACGCCTCGCAATGGAGGGACGCACTCCAGGTCAACCCGCAGGTCCGAATCGTGCTGCCGCGTCGCAGTGGAGTGAAATCGTTGGTGTGGCCGCCGATACCAGGAAGCTCAACTTGAGCGCCGAAACCGTGCCGGAAGTCTATGTTCCGTACTGGCAATACCCAATGCAAACGCCCGAACTGCTCGTACGCACGAATGCGCCTGTGGTCAACGCCGCCGCTGCGATTCGGAATGAGATCAAGTCGGTGAATAAGAACATACCCGCGCCCAGTATCCAAACGATGGATGCGATGCTGGCCGATGTAGTCGCGCAACCGCGGTTTCAAACGATGTTGCTGACGTTGTTTGGCGTCGTTGCGTTGTTGCTCTCGGCAGTGGGGATATTCAGTGTAATGTCGTACTCAGTCTCGCAGCGAGCGCACGAAATTGGAATCCGGATGGCTCTAGGAGCGGAACCAAGACACGTGCTCAAGCTGGTAGTTGGCCGCGGAATGATGCTGGTGCTGATGGGTATCGCGATCGGCTTGGCAGGCGCGTTCGCGTTGACCCGTCTGATGTCCGGTTTGCTGTTCGGCGTGAGCGCAACCGACCCTCTGACGTTCGCCGCAATTCCGATAGTGCTCGCAGGAGTGGCTCTGGGAGCCTGTTTCGTGCCAGCCCGCCGCGCGACAAAGGTAGATCCGATGGCCGCGCTCAGATCGGAGTGATCTCCGCTGCGCCCGCCGCGAGGTTTCAAGTGCTAGAAATGGTCGAAAAAAGGGGGGATGAGACGCTAGGAGGTCTTAGATTCCAACTCTTCAATCCGGTGAGTTAGACTAAAGTAGTCCGCTTCTGTCTGGAGCCTGCCACGATTTAGGGCATCTATCTTATATCCGAGCGTACTAAAACCGCTTTTCATCTGTGACTCAAGCTCATTCAGACGAGCAGCGTTACTATCTACTGCTCGTTTTACATCCTGAATCTGTGACTCAACGTCATTCAGACGAGCAGCGTTACTATCTACTGCTCGTTTCACATCCTGAATCTGTGACTCAATGTCATTCAGCCGTGCAGCGTTGCTATCTACTGCTTGCTTTACATTCTGAATAAGCTCAAACACGGCCGTTATCGAAGGCTGAGTGGTTTTGACCTCGTCATCAGGCGGTAGCTTCTGCGTCAATTCATCGCTCATTTCGTTTGCCTCTCAAATGCTAGAACCTCATTGGATCGGGCGCCCGCTCCGGCGCTGATAAAAAACAGGCATCAAGAGTTATTCTTACCTCACGCTAATACCTTTGTCAACGGGAATCATGACAAAGTGACTCGGGACTCTTCAAAACCTCGGCCCTTAGCAACCAGGAATATCACACTACCCAATCGTCTCGCTTCGTACGATGGCAAACAGGACGCAGCCAGCTCAGGGCTGCGTCCTGTCACTTTCGATCAGAACAAAAACTTCAAAGCAAACTGCATCAACCGCGGATCGCCCGATAGGGTCGTGATACGCCCCGCCGCGCTGTTGGAGATGTCATTCTGCGGCAGTCCAAATTGAGGCGTGTTGAACATATTGAACATCTCCCAACGCAGCTCCAGGCGGCGGCCCTCGCCGAAGTAATCAAACGTCCGGCCTAGCCCAAAATCGAAGTTGACATAATCCGGTCCCCGCAGCGTGTTGCGGCCGCAGTTCCCAAGCCGCGCCTCGACGGCATTGTTCTTTGTAGGATTTGCCGCAGTAGGCACGGAGTAGGATAACCTGGCGTAGCGTCAAACCACTGCTCGCAACGATGTGTCGTTATATCGGCGGCACTCCCAGAGTCGAAGTACGGAACAACGACGTTCACTCGCGCGTTCTAATGGCTGTCAACATCATCCTCGGCGTTCTTGCATCGCGGCGAACGCAGAGGCAACACTTATTCATCGCAAGACAGTCATCAATACGAGGAGCGGAACGTTATGGCATCGACTGCTGAGGCTTCCCCTTTTTACGGCGTTCGCTCTGCCGCATGGCAGCACGGCGGGTTGAGGCTTTCCGAATCGACCTATCCAGCCAATCTCAAGATGCCTTCGCACGCGCACGAGCAGGCGTATCTCGGTATCGTGCTGAGCGGCGGCTACACCGAAAGAGTTGGGAGGAAGACTCGCGAGTGCAAGTCACTCACCACGGTCTTTCATCCTCGAGGAGAGTCACACTCGGTTGCTTTCCACAACTCACGTGTGCGGATCTTTCGCATCGAGATCACCGGAGAGTGGCGTGAGCGCGCGGGTCAGTACGTGAAACTGCCTGACGAGCCTGCCGAATCCGATGGCGGTCCGTTGGCTTCGCTTGTCCTCCGGCTGCACAACGAGTTTCGCAGTCGCGATTCGTGGTCGGGTCTGGCGATAGAAGGGCTGGCGCTCGAGATGATGGCCGAACTCGCGCGTTGCTCTACGAAGCAGTCTGAGGAAGGAGTCCCGGCGTGGCTCGACGAGGTGAGGCAAAAGCTTGCTTCTCGAATTGGCGAGACGCCGCCCTTGGCCGAGTTGGCCGCAATCGCCGGCGTTCATCCGGTCCATCTGGCTCGCGAGTTTCGCAGGCACTTCCGATGCACGATAGGCGATTTCATCCGGCGAGTGCGCGTCGAATTCGCATGCCGTGAGATTGCCGAAACAGACGCTCCTCTCAGCGAAGTCGCGCTTGCCGCGGGCTTCTACGATCAGAGCCACTTCTCCAATATGTTCCGGCGGTTCACCGGAATGACGCCTACTGCCTACCGTGCGATTTGCCGCGCGGGTTAATCTCATCCAAGTGGCTTTGGAAATCCAAGACATTGTCAGCCGGTCTGTTCTACAGTTCAGATGGTGAACTGTGACAACCAGCGCCATAAAGGCGGTGCGCGACGCGGAAAGGAACGAGGAGGGAATTTAACAATGAAGCTCGCGACGAAGCTCCCAATTGCAATCCTATTGATGATGACAGGATCGTTTATGGCGAAGGGTCAATCGCCGGCGCTGGCGCTGTTCGGACGGCTCACGGTCAATCAAACCCACATCGTGTTCTCCTACGCCGGAGACCTCTGGTCGGTGGAAAAAAGCGGCGGCGACGCAAAGCGGATCACCACCCATCCGGGCGAAGAGAGCTTCCCGGTATTTTCGCCCGACGGCTCTCAACTCGCCTTCTCGAGACAGATCGGCGGCAACTGGGATTTGTACGTTATGCCGGCTGCCGGGGGCGAGGCGCGTCAGATCACCTTTGGCCCGCGCAACGATTATGCGAACGGTTGGACGCCTGACGGAACCACCATTCTGTTCATGTCGAACCTCACCGGAGGCCCGCGCCTCTACACGATTCGGGTCGGCGGCGTGTTGCAGAATGAGTTGCCGCTGTTGCCTGAAGCGGTCAACGGCTCGTTTTCACCCGACGGCAAGCGCATCGCTTACGCGCCGACGTCGGCAATCGGTGACTGGCGGTTTTATCGCGGCGGCAGCAAGGGGCAAGTCTGGCTTGCCAACCCCATCAACGGCGAGATCGAAAAGCTTCCACAGGGAAACTACAACGACGATTTTCCAATGTGGGTCGGGAATAAGATTTACTTTCTTTCAGACCGGACAGGAATCTACAACCTGGTGTCTTACGATGTTTCATCGAAGCAGACCAAACCGCTCACGAGTTTTGAACAGTACGGCGCTCGGTGGATCGGCGCAGGAGCCGGTGCTGTCGTCTTCGTGCGCGACGGCCGCATTCATCTCCACGACACCGCTACTGGTCAAACGCGAGTCGTTGACGTGCGCGTGAATCCTGACACGGCGGAATTGAAGCCGCGGACGGTCAGTGCGGCGCGATCGATCGAATGGGTGATACCGAGTTCGAGTGGGGATCGAGTCGTATTCGGGGCACGCGGCGAAGTGTTTCTCCTGGATCCGGCTACGGGCGATGCGCGCAACATCACCAACACTTCTGCTGCCGCAGAGCGCTTCCCTGCCATTTCGCCAGACGGCAAATCGATTGCCTACTTCTCGGATGAATCGGGCGAGTATCAACTCCACGTCCGGCCCGTCAGCGGCGAGGGGCCGGTGAAAAAGATTTCGATTGAGCCGAAGCCGACGTTTTATCGAGAGCTTACGTGGTCGCCTGATTCAAAGAAGATCGCTTTCACAGACAAGCGGCTCACGCTTCGGTTCGCGGACCTCGAGAGCGGTTCAGTGTCGACCATAGACACTTCGACCTATTCGTATCAGCAGGAGTGGTATCCGGCGTGGTCACCAGACAGCCGGTGGCTCACGTACTCGAAGCATCTTCGCAATCGCGTGCGAACAGTTTTCATCTACGACGCCGGAGCAAAGCGCGCGCACCAGATCACCGATGGGCGCACGCACACTGAGTTGCCTTGCTTCGATGCGAACGGCAAATATCTCTATTTCGCATCGAGCCCAAATGCAGGCACGAGCGAATACGGCTGGGGCGTTCTCAATGGAATTTTGGCCCGCCCGCTTGTCGTGCGCCGGTTGCACGCGGTCGTCTTGCAGAACGACGCCCCGTCGCCGGTTCTTCCAAACACGCAACCCAACCCGGAAGCGAAAGCGGGTGAACCGCTCACGCCGGTGCGCATCGACTTCGAAGACATCGGGCGCCGCGTAGTCGATCTGCCAACGCCTGCGCGAGATTATTCGTCGCTTGCACCCGGCACACCCGGCGTGCTGATCGTCCAAATCAACGAATGGCCTGCCTCGCCCGGGATTGGCGGCAATTCTTCGCAGGTGCTGTACAAATTTGA
>JBGQGO010000025.1:0-19542 GCA_041497455.1 Blastocatellia bacterium
ACGCGTCCGTTGCCTCGCGCGCGAGAGACCACGATCGACGACGTGCCGTGTTCCTCGTCTGCTTCAATCTCCGTTTCGTAGTTGGCCTCCTCAAGCGCCGCCGTCACCTTCTGAAGGAGCGTTTCCTTCTCGAAGACCTCGTGCAGCTTCGCCGCGGCTTTCGTAGTCAGCAGGCCATCGGGTCCGGCGAACGCATCGATGACCGTGTCGACGATCTTGCGGTCGTGCAGGCGGCGCTCGAGCTTATCAAGGTAGTTATCAAGCTCGGCCAGCTTCTCGAGCATCTTCCGCAGCTCCGCGCCTTTGAACTGTGCGCCGGTCGCCTTCACCGTCACGGTGACGTTCTCGGTCGCCTTGCGCATGAGGTACTTCTGCATATCCCTCTCATCGTGTATGTACTGCTCGGTCTTGCCTTTCTTGATTTTGAACAGCGGCGGCTGGGCGATGTAAATGTGGCCGCGATCGATCAGCTCGGGCATCTGCCGGTAGAAGAACGTGAGAAGAAGAGTGCGAATGTGCGAGCCGTCGACGTCAGCGTCGCACAGCAGGATGATGCGGTGGTATCGAAGCTTCGATACGTCGAAATCGTTCGTGCCGATCCCCGTGCCAAACGCCGTTATCATCGTGCGAATCTCGGAGTGCCCCAGCATCTTGTCGTAGCGCGCCTTCTCGACGTTCAGGATTTTTCCTTTCAACGGAAGGATCGCCTGCGTGCGCCGGTCGCGTCCCTGCTTTGCCGAGCCTCCTGCTGAATCTCCCTCGACTAGGAATATCTCGCACAGCGCAGGATCTTTCTCGGAGCAATCGGCGAGCTTGCCCGGAAGTGAAGCGGAATCAAGCGCACCCTTACGTCGAGTCAAATCTCGAGCCTTGCGCGCGGCCTCGCGAGCGCGAGCCGCGTCAATTGCTTTCCCTATGATCTTGCGCGCGACTGTCGGGTTCTCTTCGAAGTGGCGCCCAAGTCCCTCGTTGATGAACGCTTCGACCTGGCCTTTCACGTCGGAGTTGAGCTTGCCTTTGGTCTGCCCTTCGAACTGCGGCTGCGGCAGCTTGACGCTGATGACGGCGACTAGCCCTTCGCGCACGTCTTCGGGCGCGAGCTTCTCGTCGTCCTTCTTGAATAAGCCGGAAGATTTGGCGTAGTTGTTTATCGTCCGCGTGATAGCCGCTCGAAAGCCGGTCAGGTGCGATCCGCCGTCCACCGTGTTGATGTTATTGGCGAACGAATGGACGATCTCGTTGTAGCCGTCGTTGTATTGGATCGCTACCTCGATGGCGAGCGGATCGGCGGCAGTCGCTTCCCGATCGAGGTGAATCGGCTGAGGGTGCAAGACGCTCTTGTTTTTGTTCAGGTGCTTTACGAACTCTGCGATTCCGCCTTTGTAAAAGAACTCGTGAGACTTCTCCGTCCGCTCATCGATGATGCTGATGCGAACCCCCGAGTTCAGAAAGGCCGCCTCGCGCAGCCGCTGGGAGAGGGTGTCGAAGTTGAATTCGGTTACCTCGAATATCTCCGGATCAGGCTTGAAGGAGACCTTCGTCCCACGCCTTTTAGTCTTGCCCGTAGGCTGGAGCCGCTCAGCAGCGATGCCGCGAATGTACTCTTGCTCATAGGTCGTGCCGTCCCGCCATATCTCGAGGCGCAACCATTCGGATAGGAAGTTAACAACCGAGACGCCCACACCGTGGAGTCCGCCCGATACCTTGTAAGCGTTCGAGTCGAACTTACCGCCGGCGTGAAGCTTGGTCAACACAACCTCGGCTGCGGATATTTTCTCTTGCTTGTGAATATCGGCCGGTATGCCGCGGCCGTTGTCGATCACGGTGATTGAATTGTCGATGTGAATGAATACTTCTACCCGATCGCAATATCCTGCCAGCGCTTCGTCTATGGAATTGTCAACCACTTCGTAGACCAGATGATGAAGGCCCAACTCGCTGGTCGAGCCGATGTACATCGCCGGCCGCTTTCGCACGGCCTCTCGACCTTCGAGAACCGTAATCGAAGCCGCGCCGTACTCCTGTGAATTTGTTGTCACGCTCTGCTCCTATGAAAGAGTTCGTAGTTCGGCCTTTAGGCGGAAGTTTGTACCGATCACAGCCGGTCATACTGCTACAAACTTCCGCCTAAAGGCCGAACTACGAACTCTTAAGTTGTCCGACAAACTTCAGCTTGTCGTTGTTCCTCAACCCGGGATAATCAAGCCAGCGACAAACTGAAGTTTGCCGGACTGTCGCTAGCCGTTCGCAGCTGGCTCGAGACTATCCTCGCTCGATGCGACCTCATCTTGTCCGTGATCGAACCTCGCTCCGCCCAAGATCCTGTCGCTCGATGCGCTCTCGCTCACCGCTTGTCCTCGCTCCACGTAATAGACCGAAGCGCGGTCGCGATAGCGATTGGCTATGGACCTCCGCGACGTGCTGACGACCGTTTGAGTGCGCCCTTCAAGCTCCGAAAGCAGCGCCTCAATGCGTCCTCTGTCGAGCTCTGCATCGATATCATCGATCAGCAAAACGGGGCTTTCTTCGTAAACTGAATTGTAGATGGAAACCTGGGCTAAATCAAGCAAAAGCAAGGCACTTCGCTGCTGCCCGGCGCTCCCGTAACGGGCCACTTCGCGGTCGTCCGAGAGTATCTCGAGATCGTCGCGATGAGGCCCTATCAGCGAGTGGCCGGCTGCCATTTCAGCGGTCAGGCGCAGGGCGAGACGCTCGCTGAGAAGCTCGGCGTAGCGGTCTAAATCACCTTTACCTTCGAGCTGCGATCGGTAGCGCACGTTGAGCCGTTCGGCTCCGAAGATCGCGCGCCCGTGATCGTTCTGATCGAGCACGTGATTCAACCGCTCGACATAGTTTGTGCGCTGGTTGTGGATCGAGGTGCCGAGTTCGACCAACTGCTCGTTCCACGCTTCGACCTGGCTGACGAACTGACCGGGGTTGTCGCTCTTGCTCGCCTCGCCAAGCAAACGGTTCTTCTGTTTTATTACCTGGTTGTAGCGCGAGAGGATATTCAGAAACCTCGGACTGCTGGTGACTGCTCCTCGATCAATGAACCGGCGGCGCTGACCTGGTTCGCCGCGGATCACGTCCATCTCTTCGAGAGAGAAAACGAACACGGCGAGGTTGCCGAGATAACGTGCGAGCGCCTCACGCTTGCCGTTAACGAATAGCTGCTTGGAATCCTCGGCGATCAGAAGTTGGATCTGTTTGGTTACCGAGCCCCGCAGCGTCTCTCCTCGCAGTAGAGCTTGCGGGTGGTTGAACGCAATGCACTCGCGAAGCTGGCTGGTTCGAAACGACTTGGTGTTGCCGAGGATGTAGATCGCTTCCAGCCAGTTGGTCTTTCCCTGAGCGTTGTCGCCGTAGAAGATGTTGAGACCCGAGCCGAGTTCCGCGAAGCCCTCTAGGTTGCGAAAACCTGAGGCTTCGATTCGGGTGAGCAGCATAATTGAATCTTAGCACAGCGCTGATGGGGCGTCATGAAACAGTCCGCCGCCTTTGCGCCTTTGCGGCTTAGCGTGAAACTGCTCGGAACTGACATTCGTCGCCATCTGCCGATCAGTTTCACGCAAAGACGCAAAGGCGCCAGGGCTGGTGTCGCCGCTGCGTTTGACAAGCCTCATTTCTCTGATATAGGTTTGCATCGCTCACTAGGAGCGAACAGCTCGCCTTACCGAAACTGATCGGAGTGCGCATCGTGGAGCAGCGAATCAGAATAGAAATCATGGGCAAAGACGATTTCTGGGGCCGGGCCTTTCACGTCGAGTGGGAGTCTCAGTTCCCCAATCGCAAGCTCGCTTCTGATGGAGCCGGCCGCTTCCTTGCGCAGAGTGAATGGCTCGCCGATCTTGAGCGAGTCGGCAGTCAGACTTTTTGTACTATCGTTCGCGCGCCCGAAAACCCGCGGCGCAGGGAATGGATGGGTTCGCTGATCCAGCGGCGCCTGGGCTGAAGAACGATGGTTGGAGGCTCGATGATGGCAGACGAAAAAGAACAGGTGACTCGTCGTGAGGCGATCAAAACGATAGGCGTTGGCGTCGGCGTGATCGCGAGCTTGCCGGTGTTGGGTAATTCACAAGAGCTTGCGTCCCACGATCACTCGAATCACAGTGCTCAGGCTGCGTCGCCTGCGAAGGCTCAACCACTCAAGTTCTTCACCGAGGAAGAGAATAAGACCGTCATCGAAATGTCTGAGCGCATCATACCCGCCGACGATCACTCGCCCGGCGCAAAAGCCGCCGCGGTCAACGAGTACATAGATCTGGTGGTCAGCGAGTCATCTGACGCTACCAAGCAAACCTGGCGGGAAGGATTGGCCGCGATCAACAAGATGAGCCGGGAGAAATTCGGCAAGCCGTTTGCGGACGCGAGCGCGGACCAGCAGATCGAATTGCTCAAAGAAATCAGCAAGAACGAGCGGTCCCCTCAAACAGTTGAAGAAAGGTTTTTCCGAACGATCAAGTACGCCACAATAGACGGCTACTACACCTCTGAGATCGGCATAAAAGAGGAGCTGCACTACAAAGGCAACTCGTACCTGAAGGAGTTCACCGGGTGCACTCACCCCGAGCATCAGCAGTGAATCAGAAAGGTGTGCCGCAGCGCAGACGCTCGCGTGACAATCACACCTAACCACCAGTGGAGAGCGGTATCAGAAGCAAAGCCGACACAACTCAAGCTTCTTACCCTCCGCTCTTGAATCTCATCAACGCATCGTCGCCTGGATCGATATAGTGACGGGTCCCCATCAGGATAGTGTAACTTGACACACGCGGACAAAAGTCTTATCATCGGCACGCCTTCTGGGCCTGGGTCTTCGGAGCTGGCGCATAGGTTCCGGAGCCCCGGTCTTGGTGATCCCTTGACGCGATGTGGAGCCGCACAAGACAAAAGAGTCTTTTTGAGAATCGGCCGTTCACTGCGGTCGGGCCATCGTCTAGGAGACACAAATCACCTGACCCGCCACGCGTCAGTGCGGGTTGAAGCAGAGTTTATTGAATGTGGGCTAAACGGCGGCTAAGAGCCTAAGCGCGCAGTCTGGTCCACACGAATATCGCAAGCGCCAGCATCAGCGCTCCGGTACCGAAGTCAAATCCGGAGCGCGTACGGGTCGTAGAAGCACCTTGATCCACAGGCATCTTGATTTGATCGGAAACCGGTCGAGCGCTTTGGCCTGGCATTTCACAGGGGCCGCAGAGGCAGCCGGGAGCCCCGCACCCGCACCAATCGCCGGATGTGGTATGCCCGGCGTAAGCAAGCGTGGCAAACGGAGCCGAGTTCGTGATTTTGTCGTCTGGAGAAGCTGAGAACCAAAGTGGGAGAATGAGTATGCAAACAGCGGCTAACAACAATCTTGTTCTCACAGATTTTTCCTCCTTTAGGCGGTTTGCTGATTCGCAAGGCGCAATCAGCTACGGCGGATTTTACCAACAACTTGCTTCGGAGCTAGTCAAAGGCGCTTATAAAGAACACGTCTCTCGCGAGTTGGGCGATAGGCTCGTCGTGCTTGCGGAGCAGGCTCACGCGTTTCGCCAGATGGATGTGCTTGAGCAGGTCAGCCAGATTCTTCTGAGCTTGCCGCTGCCCAGACGGTATGAAACTGTGGGTCGATACTATCAGGCTATTTGTACTCAAAGATTCGGACGCGGCGATGTCGAACGAGCAGCGAGTCTGCTTGAAACTGTTCTAGAGAATGCGCCACCCAGATATAGAGTTAAGGCAATGATCTCCTTAGGTGCGAATTCACGCCATCAATGTGACAATCAATCCGCTTTGTCTCTCTATCGCGATGCAGCTCGCTTCATTTCATTGAGTGGCCTCAATGATACTTATGCCACCATTCACTCACAAAAGATGGTCGCGGTCATCAACAGCGAGGATGGAAATCACCGCGACGCCCTTACCCTTCTCGAAAATCTGTTTCCTCTCGCCCACGCTATGCGCTCGGGGCAGCCCCACGTCCACTACGACTACATGAACAGCCTTGCTGTTGAGCTCTGTGAAGTCGGGAGACTCGAAGAGGCTAAGAACGTCTCTCGGATTGTGCTTGCATCGCCATTCGCCAGTGCGTATCCTGAGTGGCGCGAGACGCACAACGAGATAGAACTCAGGGGATTGCCTGCGTCTCGATCGGTTGTAGCTTGTAGCAAGACAATCGCCGAGGGGCCGTTAAGCCAGCCAACCGTTGACGTATCTGTCAGCCCTGCGCCTTTCGAAGGTGGGAACGTCCTGCGCCTGCCTCTGGCTAATCGCGGTGAGAGTCTAGCCTCAGTGGAAACATCTCCAGCAAGCCAACCGGCGCGCGTGCTCAGCTTGCAAGAGTGGAAAGAAAAAATGGCCAAACAATCTAACGGTGATCCTCAAGACATAAGGCGTAGCAGGCCGGCGACAAGCAAAGAGAGAGAAGACCGAATCAAAGAGATGCAAAAGTTGGGAACGAGGGGAATGCTTCTAAGGGCCATGGAGATCCTCGCCGATGATGGAGTCAGTGACGATCAGTTACGCAGGGCGCTGATCATTCTGGAAGGTCTCAAGCCAGAGGAGAACCACGGGGCCTAGTGGTTTGGTCTGATGCCGCGTCTTCCACTTAGTCGAGCCAGCCTCCTTACCGGGCCGCAGAGTTCGCGCGAGAAACGACTCCTCAGCAGGTGGGGTTCTTTATCCGTTAGCGGGAGGACTCGCGAATCACTGTTCCTTCTCACGCATGCGCCGCAGATTCTTTTTCAGAAGGTCACGGCGGCAGTAGATCATGAAGCGCGCCACCGCGCCGGTAGCTTTGTAATCCGTCATGAACTCCTTTAGTTCCGGGTAGCTGTTGATCGAAAGGTACGAGTTGAACATTCCGAGTTCATCGACTATGTACTTCGGTTTAGTCTCTTGCAGGTCCCGGATAAGCTGCCCGCGCGCCAAAGCCGTGCTCGCCTCGTCAAGGACTGAGCGGTAATCATCACCGAAGTAATGAATGTCAGCCGGAACGCCCGTGAGTGGCTGCGTGCTCAAGAATCGCGAAGCCGGAAGCAGTCCCGACCAAAAATAAATCTCGGGCCGATAGCCCCAAACGAAAAGATAGTCAGACGGACCGTCGGGCGTGCGCATTCGAGGGCCATCTGCGCGAATGGCTTCAAGCCCGAGGCGGTCCGCGGCATCGACCTCATCCGGAATTTCTCTCACAGCCGCCGCGGCCATTCGTTCTTCGTGGTCGCGTACGTTGTGGTACCAGGTTGCGTTGAAGCGGCTTGTACTTCCTCGCGCCCAATCAATCGCAAGTAGTACGCCGCGGCCGTGAAACCTAACAAGTGTGAAGGTAAAGCCGATCACGAGCAACGCAATGATGGCTCTTCGAAAGCCTTCGCTTCGAGGCTTCAGGGACGAGAAGATCCCCGTCACTCCCCGCGCGCCTATCAAGCACAGGCTCGGCAAAGTTTGCAGGAAGTAGTGAGCATAGAACCGCCCGCCAAGCATCACGCCTGCGAACGACACCGCAAACCAAATCAGGAGCAGGACGTCTGCGCGGAATGTGGGCACGGCCCTGAAACCGCTTCCCGCAGCCTGATCTGCGCCAGCTCCGCCAGCTCGCATCTGGCGAGCCACTGTCACGAGCACGAACCCGAGCCCAATCAAGAGCGTGTTGTTAAGCGCCAGGTAATTTGCCCCGCTATTCACTGCGGCCACGATGATTTTTCCGGCAGAATAGTATCTGCCGTAGCGCGCGCCCCAGTCCCAAACATACGTCCAGTAAGCCGACAGCGAGCGTGTAGCCGCAATGTAAGCCAGGAACGGGAGCGAGCTGGCGACGAGACCAGCCGCGGCAAGCGCAAACAAACGCGACCCGGCGAGCATCCCACCGGATTCTTTGCTGACAGCCTCGATCGCCCTTGCGGTCGGTTGTGCCGTTATTGCTTTGGCTGATCGTTTCGAATCGGCTACCTCCCATCTTCTTGACACGAAAAGGAACGCTGCGAAGAAGATGAGGTCGCATATTGCTTTGGGGTTTACTTGAAAAGCTACGCCCACCAGCGCTCCGCCTGCCAGCGCTAGCCAGCCTTTACTCGATCGGTTGCGATTTGCATCGCGCGCATCCAAGACGGATCGAACCAGTAGACAAGCCCCGGCCGAATAAGGCATCACCATCAGGAAGTCCGTGCTGAGCATTTGTAGATGTGGGTAGGTGGTGCTGAACACGGCAAACATCACGGCAGCAAGCAACCCGACACGCTTGTTGTAGAGCCGCGATCCAAACAGGTAAAGGACTCCCGAGATCGCAACGGAATATGCCATTGTGAACAAGCGAATAGTCAGGAGGTGCGCGCCGAAAATCCAAAACAGCAACGCGTAGACGAACGCAAGCACCGGCGGCTTATCAAAGTAGATCTCGCTATAGAGCGCCTTGCCGCGCAACACCTCCTCTCCCACCGTGAACCACAGCCCGTCGTCCTCGTAGAGATGACCCGCATAGACGATCCGCAAGACGAAGCTGACCACTGCAATGATCGCAAATAGTTTCAGAACTGTTGCGCGGGTAACGCGGTCCTGCTCGTCGGTCAATTGATTCTGCTGATCGGCGAGTCCCACGTTTTTCATCAGGAGGTGGAAAGAGTAGATGGCGTCAGAAGTTCGCCGTAAGAGTCACCGGCGCAAGCGTCGCAACAGTCAGATCGCTGTGCGCGCTGAGCGCCCCGTCGAGCTCATCGGCGAGATTAGCCCTAACGCCGGACAACGATGCGAAGTCAAACAGACGCCGGTCAAGCAACTGCGAGGGAGAGACATTCGCAAGCGCCTTCAGCATCGAATGCCGAACCTCAGGTATTTCACGCTGAAGGTTGTCGATCAGCCGCTTCACTCGTTTGCGTTTGAGGTTCTCCTGCGAGCCGCACAGATCACAAGGTATGATCGGATACTGTTGAGTTTCGGCGAACGCGGCTACATCCGACTCCCAGCAAAAAGCCAGCGGACGTATAACCATGTTGCGTCCGTCATTGCTTCGAAGCGCCGGCGGCATCGCTTTCAACGAGCCGCTGAAAAACAGATTGAGCAGGAACGTTTGCAGAATGTCGTCCGCGTGATGAGCCAACGCGATCTTCGTGCACCCCTCCTCGACCGCTGCATTGTAGAGGATCCCGCGCCTCAGCCGCGAGCACACTGAACAGGTTGTCTTGCCTTCAGGGACGATGGCCTTCACGACGGAGTAGGTGTCACGCTCGATGATGCGAAACGGGACGCGGAGCGCGCTCAAGTACTCAGGCAGGACGTGTTCGGGAAAACCGGGCTGCTTCTGGTCGAGGTTCACGGCGAGCAGCTCGAACCTGACGGGCGCGCGCCGCTGAAGGTCTAACAGCAAAGTTAGAAGCGTGTAGCTGTCTTTGCCTCCGCTCAAGCAGACCATCACGCGATCGCCGTCTTCGATCATGTTGAAATCGCCGATAGCGGTCCCGACTCCGCGAAGCAGCTTCTGCTTGAGCTTCTCAGCCGCGTTTTGTGTCTTCTTTGACATCAAGGAAGGTTGATACTAGCATAACGGCGCGAGAGCCCGCCAAGAGGACGGCCCCGGCCCATCACAGCTATGACGTTTCGTCCGATTAGAGTTGAATGTTACGCCGGCGGACGCGCCGATGAAACGCCACGGCGAATCCGTTTTGACGGGCGAGAACACGTCGTGGCGCGCCTGCTAGCCGAGTCGATTGAAGAATCGCTTGCGTCGAATCAACAAACGCGGCGCTACAAGTTGCTGACCGGCGAAGGGCTGGTGCTTGAAGTCGTGCGCTCTAGCGACGGCGCCTGGCGCCTTGTGTCGTAGTCAGATGCTGAGACCGATCGGTATCTCGCTGGTATGACAGTGCGGCGGCTTCCTTTCCCCTAGCCCATCTCCCCAACGCAGTGGATCTTCATCGATAAGGATATGACGACGTCGGGAACGCGGCCCGCCATCACAACAACCATCTCGCCGCGCTCGGCTAGGTTATGCTCGAGCAGCGCTCGGTCGGCCAGCGGCAGCAAGCCGTCCTCGACCGAGCCGGCGAGCGGATAGGACTCAACTCCCCAGGTCACCGCAAGCTGCCGCCGCGTCTGAGCGTTTTGCGTGAGCGCTATGATACGCTGCGCCGGCCTGAGCGCCGCAACGCGCCGGCCCATATTCCCGCTCTGAGTGATCACTACGATCAACCCGCAGCCTGCCTCCTCGGCCGCTAGCACCGCGGCTTCCGCAACCGCGCGACCGGGAGCGCCGGAAGGCCGGCCGATCATCACTCGTCCCATCAGGTCCCGCGCCGGGACGTCCATCTCTTCAGCCGAGCAGATGATTCGATCCATCATCCTCACGGCTTCGACCGGGAAGCGCCCAATCGCTGTCTCGCCTGAGAGCATCACCGCATCCGATCCGTCGAGTACGGCGTTGGCTACGTCGGAAGCTTCGGCGCGAGTCGGTCTCGGACTCTCGATCATCGACTGAAGCATCTGCGTCGCGGTGATCGTCAGCTTCTGCGCGATCAAACAGTCGCGAATGATCTTCTTCTGCAGCACTGGCACTCGCTCGGGCGAAGTCTCGACCGCCAGGTCGCCTCGGGCAATCATCACGCCGTCTACGACGTCCAGAACGTTTGCGAAGTCGGCGACGGCTTCCGGCTTTTCGATCTTGGCTATCAACCGCGCGTTTCCGCCGAACTCCGCGATCAAGTCGCGGGCGCGGCGGCAGTCATCCGCGGTGCGCACAAAGGACTGCGCGACGAGATCAACGCCTCGCTCGATTCCGAATCGCAGATCGGCAACGTCCTTTTCCGTGATCGAAGGTATTGAAACATCAACGCCGGGCAGGTTAATGCCTTTGTGATCAGAGAGCACGCCGCCGTGAATCACGCGCGCGATGACTTCCGTTGCACCGCTCTGAAGAACCTGAAGCTCGATCTGGCCGTCGTCGATCAGAACGCGGTCGCCGGCGCGCACATCGCGGGCAAGCAGCGGATAGTTAGTTGAAAAGCGTTCAGCGTCGCCCTCGATCTCTTCAGCGGTGATTCGAACTTCGGAGCCGTCTTCGAGATGCGCTTCGCCGTCACGCATCTTGCCCGTGCGAATCTTCGGCCCCGACACGTCAAGCATAATGGCTACGGGTCTGTTTAGATCATCCGCGACGCTTCGAATGCGAGCGATGACCTCGCCGTGATGCCCGCGCTCGCCGTGCGACATGTTGATGCGAGCGACATCCATACCCGCAAGCATCAGCTCTCGAAGTTTGGCTTCGGACTCCGAAGCTGGTCCGATTGTGGCGACTATTTTTGCTCTGCGCATAGACGTGTAGGGGCGGCCCTCCGTGCAGTGTACCGTAGACTGTCCAGTCTGCGGGGCATTCTCCCGGCAGCCCATTTGGCTTTCGATCACAAATTCTCCGCAGACTGGACAGTCTACGGTACTTCTCACGGAGGGCGCGCCCCTACAGGGGATTACGAGCCGGCCAGCGCTTGATTCACCGCTTCATCAAGCTCTTTTCCGTCCGACTGGCTGTAGCCACTCAGGTGCTTGATCAAGCGACCGTCACGGCCGAATATCAGCGTCTGCGGGATCGTATCGTCTTCGGTGCCCAGGTAAGAGGTGAACATATCGTCGGTGGCCAATCCCACCGTATACGTGATGCCGTAGTGGTCGATGAACTTGCGAATGTCTTCAGGTGAGGACCTGCCCCGATCGTCTATGTGCAAGCCGATGACCTCAAGCCCGCGGGCACGATTCTCCCTCGCCAACCGCGCTAGCTGAGGGGTCTCAAGCCGGCATGGCGCACACCACGTCGCCCAGAAGTCCATCACCAGCACCTTGCCGCGATAATCCGAGAGCTTGATCGTGCGGCCATCGACCGTGCGCACGTCGAAGTCAGCAGGCACGATCTTCGATGCGGGATTTGAAACTGAAGTGCCCGGAAGCACCACCTTCGAGTCGGCCTTCTCATCAGGATGAGCAGTCAGCAACGTGTACCCGATCGTCGCTATCAGAGCAACCACGACCAAGGTTGCAATAATTCGGCCCGGCGTCCATAGCGTTGGTTGTGCGCTGTCGTCAGCCATCAATACCTCCTGCTGTCATGGCCGCTCTAAGGGCCGCTATCCCGTTCTAGAAGGTCGTCAATCCTGCTCCAGTTGCTCGGCATCTTCGGAAACATCCCTCAGCGGAATCGAAACGCTGTACTCCTCGCTGGCCCACCTTCCCAGGTCGATGACGCGGCATCGCTCGGAGCAAAAGGGCCGGTCGGGATTGTCTTGCCATTTGGTTGGCTTTCCGCAGATTGGGCACTTCATATTCAATCCATCGTTTGGTTTGCCTCGAGCATGATACTACGAACCAAGTCTAGTGCTGAACAGCAAAGACGCCGAGCACGTGTGAAAGAAGTCTCGGCGTACTCGGCGTCTTAGTGGTTGTGCGGGTCCTGGCCTGAGCCCTAAAGCTGCGTCGAGTTTGTGACCAGCGCGCCCGAACGCGCGGGCTCGTTCATAACCAGGTTCTCGATGAAGAACTCCATCATACGTTCAGGGCGAAGACCCGAGTGACCCTGATCCGGACCCACCTGCACCTCGAAGCTCTTGCCGGCTTTTTGCAAAGCTTGAATGAGCTGCATCGAGTTGTTGGGATGCACGTTGTTATCAGCCGTGCCGTAGTAAATCATCAGCCGGCCTTTCAGCTTGTCGGCGAAGTTCACCGCGTTGCCTGCTTCGTAGCCTTCCTTATTCTCCTGAGGGATCCACATGTAACGCTCGGTGTATATCGTGTCGTAGTGATACCACGAAGTCGGAGGCGAAGAGGCCGACGCAGCTTGAAACACGTCGGGATAGCGCAAGATCGCGAGCGCCGAAGCGTAGCCGCCATAAGACGTGCCGAAGATGCCTACGCGGTTCTTGTCGACGTAAGGCCGCTGGCCGAGCGCCTTCACGCCCGCAGCCTGGTCGTCTATATCGGGCACGCCCAGCTTCAAGTAGATCGCGTCGAGAAACCGCTTGCCTCGCCCGGCCGCGCCGCGTGAATCAAGCGACGCGACGAGAAAGCCATACTCCGTGAGCGGGCTGGGCAGAGTGAATGTCTCGCGCGCGCCGTTCGTCGCAGGACCGGCATACACCGTAACCAGCAGCGGATACTTTTTCTTAGGATCGAAGTTCGACGGGAAGTGCAGCAGGCCATGAAGCTCGGTCACGCCGTCGGCGGCTTTGTACTTGATCAGCTCGACGCGCTTCAGACCGAGCTGGTCGAACTTGGCCGTATCGCTCTTTGCAAGCTCGGCAACCAGTTTGCCGTCCCCGTCCATCAAGCGCGTCGCCGGCGGCGTATCGTGCGTTTGAGCCACGTTGATGAAGTGCTGGTTGTCAGGCGCCACGTCTACAGTGTGGTTGAAGGCCGGATCCGTCAGGCGCTTGTCACCTCTGCCATCAAGCCCTACGCGATGAAGCTGAAGCTTCATATGATTGTCGCCGTCGCGAGCCATGTAGTAGAGCAGCCCCGCGTCCTCATCGACTTTGACAATCGCGCCGACTTCAAACGAGTGATTAGTGAGACTCGCGAGCAGCTTGCCGCTCAGGTCGTAAAGGTAAAGATTCTTCCATCCAGTGCGCTCTGATTCCCAGATGAACCGCTTGCCGTCTTTTAGAAACTTCATCGGCGGGTGATTCTCGGTCCAACCCGTGGGCCACTCTTCTCGAACGATGACTCGACACTTCCCGGTCTCGGGACTCGCAGCCGTGAGCTCCATAATGTTCTGGCGACGGTTCGTTCTGTTGAACAGCAGCTCGCTGCCGTCCGGCGACCACTGGACGTTATAGGCGTAATGCCCGACGACCGAATTGTCGAACGGCTTGCCGTCGCGTACGTCGAGCTTCACGGTCTTCTTCGAGTCGACGTCGTAGATCAGCAAGTCCGCGATCGGGTTGTTCACGCCCGCCTTCGGATAAGCTTCGATGTCCATCTTGCTCTGAAGCTTCGTCTGATCGAGCTGCAGGAAATAGTCCGGCACCGGGCTCTCATCGAAACAATAGAAAGCAATCTTCTTGCTGTTGGGCGACCACCACATCGCGGTGGTCTGATCGAGCTCTTCGCCGTAAACCCAGCTCCCTGAGCCGTACTTGGTGCGAGCCTTCTCGTTGCCATCGGTCGTGATAGCCATTTCGCCCGCACCGCTTGCATCACTCAGCCAGAGATTGCGATCGCGATAGAACGCCTTAAGCTTTTTATCTGGGGATTCAGCAGACGAATACTGCCGCCCTCGCTCCGGCCCGCCCGCGCGTCTGCGGCCTCCCATTCTCCCGCTCTCGGCATCGGCAGGCGCCGGCCCGGCTTCGGTGGTGGCGCGCGTCGCGATGTCATATCGGTAGGTCTTGCCGTCCTTGTAATAGTCGAACGCTTTTCCGCCGTCCTGCCATTTGACGATCAAGGCTCCAAGCTTGACTGACCCGGGAATTTCTTTGGACAACTTCTGGTACTGATCGTACCCGGGCATGGTCTTGAGGCGATCCTGTGCGCGCGAAGTTATCGGCGACATGCCGAGCGCGATGGTGAGAGCGACGACGACGCTCATGTTTCGATTGAGTGCGATTCTCTTCTTCATTTGTCGAGGTCTCCTTTTGGGATCTCTTCACATCAGATTCGTCTTGCCTTGTTTAGATTCGGTCTGAGCTCGGCTCGGGCGCGCGCAGCAAGCGTCTCGCTCGCAACTTCGTATTCAACCGCCAGCGCTTGATAGGCCGGTTGAAAACCGGTGCGTCTCTTTGCTTTTCTGAGAAAGGCTTTGTGGTTATGCCTGATGGGTTTGTATTTGGTTTCAGCCAGGGAGTACCTCTTTCAGTCGATATTCGGGATTCGCCTCTTTGATCTGGTCGCGTGAATACTCCGGTTCATCATCGCCGTAAGCCCGCTCTAAGCTCTGCAACGATAGCCGCACCCAATCTTCGCGTTCCTCTGATGAATCTTTGGACATGACGGCGACAAGTAATTCCGTGTTTGGCTCTCATCCCTCCTCAAGCCAAAGCGCCGCCACGCATGCGACAGTCATTCAATTCTCAATAGGGCGGCGCAGTCCATATGGGCTAAGACAAATGACGGAACCGGAAGGGCCGATCGGATTGGACCCCTATTTGGACTGCGCCGCCCTATTCCGCATTCGTTGACTGTCGCTTGCGTGGCGGCGCTTTTGCCAAGGTCGAAGAAAGGCTCTACCAACAGATTCCTCCGCGTTTCAACATCCACTCAAGCCGCCTGGCGCGACTTCGCCAAATCGTGCAGCGTCTCTGGGGCGATGTCGGCTCCATTGGGCCACGCGACCGTTCCACCATCGAGGAAGAACCTCTGGAAATACCCCACATCCTTTAGGGGTTCGAATACAGGCCCCTCAAGCCATTGCGCAAAGTCGACGGTCTCCTCAACTCCGTCGTTGAACGTAAGTCTTATCAAGTACTCGCCGCGGTACTCGGCCTCAATCACTGTCGGAAGAAACTCCATAGCGGCTCCTCACTGAATCAGATAGTCGCTTAATCTTTGTAGAAGGCGATTGTGACGCTCTGATGAAATCGAACCAATTGAACCAACAACTTTGAGGCGCCAGATTGGTACCTCAAAGACTCGGCCTCTTCTTTAGCGGCTGCCTTACCGCTTCAAGTTTGTTTCAAACAACTTGAAGATGCGCTTGTACTCATCCGCCCAACTCGTCGGCTCAACGAAGCCGTGATCTTCAACCGGAAACACCGCAAGCTCCCAATTTGTCTTTCGTAGCTCAATCAAGCGCTGCACCAGCCGCACCGTGTCCTGAAAGTGCACGTTCGTATCAACCATTCCATGACAAATCAACAACGCGCCTTTCAAGTTCTGAGCGAAGTAGATCGGCGATGACTGCTTGTAAGCGTCGGTGTCCTTCTGCGGCAGGTTCAAGATGTTCGATGTGTACGGATGATTGTAGTGAGCCCAGTCCGTCACCGGCCGCAGCGCTGCGCCAGCCGCGAACACATCAGGTTGAGTGAACAGCGCCATCAACGTGATGAACCCGCCGTAGCTCCCGCCGTACAGCCCTATCTTCTTGGCGTCAACGCCTTGCTCGCGAACCATCCAAGCGGCCGCGTCGACTTGATCGTCCAGATCCTTTCCGCCCATGTGCCGGTAGATCGCCGTGCGCCAGTCTCGCCCGTATCCCGACGACGCGCGGTAATCGACGTCCATAACAAGGAACCCATTCTCCATCAGCAGGTGATGGAACATGTATTCCCGATAGTAGCTCGACCAGTAGCGGTGAACGTTCTGCGCGTAGCCCGCGCCATGCACAAAGATCACCCCCGGCCCGCCTTTCTTGAAGTTCTTCGGCTTGTACATGCGCGCGTAGACTTCGGCGCCGTCGCGCGCTTTGAACGTGACGATCGGCGGATCGATCCACCCGTAGTTCCAGAACTCAGGCGCGGGTGACGACGTGATCTTCTTTGCTTCAGCGCCCGGGCGATTCTCGGCGACGTAAAGCTCAGGAGGCTTGTTGCTGTAAGAGTAAATCAGCGCGAGCATCTTCTCATCAGGCGAGACGAACGCCTGATTACCGCCGGGCATTGAAGTGATCTTCGTCCGTTCGCCGCCCTCCGCGGGCATCGAGTAGAAGTGACGTTCGCCTGGATGCACTTCGCTGGTAGTCAGGAGGAAGCGGCTCTTGTCATCGGACAACTGAACGCCGGTGACTTCCCACTTGCCTGAGGTGAGCTGTTTCGGTTTGCCGCCTTCATAAGCGGCCGTGTACAGATGAGCGTAGCCGGTGCGCTCGGATTGAAAGTAGATGGTCTTGTTGTCTTTCATCCATCCGAGCGTGAAAGCGCCCGGCCCGTCGATCCATGCATCATCGTGCTCGGTCACGATCACTCGAGTCTTGCCCGTCGCGGGATCGAGCGCTAGGACCCAGCGGTCTTTGTTATCTGCAGCGCGAGCGGCGACGATGGCTTTGGTTCCATCTTCAGACCAGATCGGCTGCGAGAGCTGGACATCGCGCTCGCGCGGCTCGCTGGGCCGGCCACCCTGGCCGCTTCGAGCGCCGGCTTGAGGCCCACGTCCTTCACCTTCGCGCTGATCTGCGGCGGCTTTTTCAGCAGCCGGCGCGGCGAGCTTTTGTCCGTGGTCGACCCACTTCACTTCACCGTTATCGACGGCAACAATCGCGAGCCGCAAACGATTCTGCGTATCGCCGACCTTCGACCGGCTGCCGATGTCCTCAGTATAAGAAGTCTCGGTGACATAGTTCGGAACGATCGCGTTCTTGGCGCCGTCACCCTGCTCGTTCACGGTTGCGATGACCGACTTCTCATCGGGCGCAAGCTGGAGATTTACGGCAGTCTGGCGAGCCGCGAGCTGAAACGGTTTTCGCGGATGCTCACGTTTGCGCTTCTCTTCGTCCTGTTCGCGCTTCTCGGCGCGGCGCTTGATCACATCGAGCAGGTCGCGCTCCTCCTTCTTCAAGTACTCCTGGCTATCGGTCCCTTTCTGCTGATTGGCATCTCCGGCTTGGGCACGCTGAGCGCCGCCTTGTCCCCGACCCTGACCTTGCCCGAAGCCTCCGCCAGCGACTGGGGCCGGAGCGGGCGCTGCTCCTCCCGTGGTGATCTCGGTCATCTGCACGAGCGAGCCTGTTTCGAGTGACATCACGTACAGATTGCCGGCGCGAGAGAAGTAGATGCGTTTCTGGTCGCGGGTGAAGTGCGCGTTAGTTTCGGCGTCGGTGGTGGCAGTGATCTGGCGCCGCTGGTTTGCGATGTTGTCGTAGATGAACACGTCTCCACTGTCGACGAAGAGTGTGAGCTTCTTGTCCTTGGAAGTCTCGCCGTTAATCGGAGGCGCATTCTTAGCTTCCTCTTCGGTGAGCTTCTTCAAGCCCGAGCCGTCGCGATTGACGACATACGTGTCGAAGTCCTTCTCACGCGGCTCGCTCGCTTGCTTCCATTGAAAGTAGATGTGCTGGCTATCGGGCGACCAGTGAACGGCGCGCGGTTCGTTGCCGACCAGACCGGGTCCGCGCGTGATGTTGTCGATGGTAAGCTCGAACTTGCCGTTAGCCGAACCGCCGTTTGCCGGTGATGAGCTCGCGCCCTTTTGCTGAGCCATCGCTGGCGCGATCTGCGAAGCGATGAGAAGCACAGTCAAGGAAAAGACAACGGTTCGCCTCCAAAGCGCGTGACGCTTGTTCATGAGACCTCCACATTCCACTGAGTTGGATCCGGGCTAATAAGAAAAGATCACTGCACGCCGCCCATCAGACGCTTGACCGGACGGCTGATCAACAGGAGAAGAAGTCCGGCCGCGCCTACCCAAAGCGCGACGGAACCGAACAACTGAACCAAGCCGAAGCTCCCCATCTTTCCGGCCAGGAGTCCCGCAATCAGATTTCCTAACGACGTAGCCATAAACCAGATGCCCATCATCTGACCGACAAGCTTAGCAGGCGACAGCTTGGTCATTGCGCTCAAGCCGACGGGGCTGAGGCAGAGCTCGCCCGTCGTGTGGAAGAAGTACGTTGCGACCAACCATCCCATACTGACCTTGGAAGGATTGGCCGGGTCACCGACGTAAACCGAAGCCCACGCAAGCACCGCAAACCCGACACCCAGTTGCATGAGGCCGAGCGCGAACTTCGCTGGGATCGATGGCGCTCGATCACGGAGCTTAACCCACAGCCAACCAAAGATCGGAGCGAATATGATTACGAGAATTGGATTAATCGACTGGAGCCACGAGGTCGGCATCTCCCAACCAACAATAACCCGGTTAGTCAATCGCTCAGCAAACAGATTCATTGACGAACCGGCTTGCTCATAACCCGCCCAGAACATCGTTGCTGCTACAAACAAGATGAAGATAACTCCGATGCGCTTCTTCTCGATGGAGGTGAACCCTCCGAAAAAGATCTGGTAACCAAAATAGCTGAGCGCGAGCAGCGGAATCACGAAGCCGAGCGACTTTGCCGCGCCAAGCGGCGAGAGAGATATCGTGCCCCTCGAATTGAGCAGCACTATGATCGCGATTATCAAGACAGCGCCGCCAAGCGCAGCGGCAAGCATTCGGCTCGCAGCCGCCTTGTCGGAAGCCTTCAAGTCTCTCAGTCCCCCGGCGCCAAGTCGCTTGTAACCCAGCCGGTACTGGATCACTCCCAGAACCATCCCTACCCCGGCGGCGCCAAACCCCAAATGCCAATTCACCTTCTCGCCCAGGTATCCGCATAGCAACGGTCCGATGAAAGCGCCGAGGTTGATGCCCGAATAGAAGATCGAGAAACCGGCATCGCGCCGCACGCCGCCTTCGGGATATAGATCGCCGACAATGGCGCTGACGTTTGGCTTGAGCAGGCCCGTACCTATCACGATCAGCACGAGCCCCGCATAGAAAGTCGCCACCCAGCCCAGCGCCATGCTGAAGTGCCCGGCCGCTATTATAATGCCACCGATGAACACTGACCTGCGATGGCCTAGAATCCGGTCGGCGATCCAGCCTCCCGGAAGACCCGACAGATACACGCTTGCTGTATACAGACCATAGATGGCCGTCGCCGTAGGATCGTCGAGACCGAACCCG
>JBGQGO010000026.1:0-19413 GCA_041497455.1 Blastocatellia bacterium
ACCGACGCATCGCTGATCGCGGGCGAGTCGGCAAGAATCACCGTGACGGTTAGAAACCAATCGCAGACCACTGCAGCAACCATTCAGGGCGCAGCTCTCACGCTGAGCAGCACTCAGAGCTCGTCGACGTTCAACGCGATCGCACCGGGTCAGACGGGGACCAATACTTCGCCTTTTCAGATTCAGGTACCTTCAGGTTTGCGCTGCGGTTCGGTTGCCAACTTGCAACTGCAAGTCGACACGAGCGCCGGGCAATTCACGCTTCCCGTTCGTGTGCAGGCCGGACGGTTCAGCCAGGCGGGTGGGCCCGCGGAGCGATTGCTCTTCGATGATGTCGACAACGGCGGCGTGAAGTGGAAGAAGAAAGGCGGGTTCGATTCGATACAGGGACCCGCAAAGAGCGGCACGATGTCCTACCATGTGGAAGATCCTGGTAAGGAAAAGAACGACACTCAGTTCTCTCAGCTTTTTATGAAGAAGGTCGTTACCATTCCGGATAACGCGGGGCAGGTGCGGCTGTCATTCTTCCACATCTTCAATTTCGAGCCGGGCTTCGATGGCGGCGTGCTCGAGCTTTCGACCGACGAGGGCGAAACCTGGCAAGACGCCGGAGCGCTGATTCTAGTTGGCGGGTACGATGGCACGTTGACTAAGGTCTCGGATAATCCACTGGGCACTCGAACCGCGTGGACCGCACGCGGTAAGCCCGGAGTATTCAGCCAGGTGGTCGTCGACTTAAGCGCCTTTGCTGGGAAGCGGGTGAAGCTGAAGTTCCTGGCCGGCTTCGACTTGGCCGCCGGAGTGCTAAACGGGTATACCGGCTGGTTCATTGATGACATTCAGGTCACGGCAGTCATGTATTCTTGCGGGCAAGTACAAGCCGCAAGCGAGGTGAATACACCGGCACCGGCAGAAGTTCAGCGAAGATCACGGCCTCAGAGACGTGGTCTTCAACGCATCGATTAGGGGCTAGCGCCGCGTTGCCGGCAGTCAATACGAGTGGTCAGTCAAAGGTTTATGATGAACTAGAGACACGTGCATGCTTTTGTGCTAACATTCCGGCCTGGGAAACACCGGTCTCGGCTGAAAGGTTCGAGACCATTCTCTTCTTCGATTGAAAGCCCCCGAACAGACTTAGGAGTTTAGACGCGCAGCAGTCGCAGCCCGCGTACCTGCGCCACAAGAGGAATTTGGGTGTAGCGCCCCCCGAGCTAACAGTTGAACCCACGTCCAGACTTTGCGTACGCGTGCCGAAGCGTGCGGAGGGAGAATCAGATGGCAAGCAGAATTCTACTGGCCGATGACAGCATCACCATTCAGAAGGTGGTCAATCTAACGTTTGCCGACGAGGGCATCGAGGTTGTCGCCGTCAGCAATGGCGAACAGGCAGAACGGCGGCTGGCGGAGGTCAACCCGGACCTGGTATTGGCCGACATCTTTATGCCGGGAAAGAACGGCTATGAGCTTTGCGAAGCCATCAAAGAGAACCCTCAGTTCCGCAACGTGCCGGTCGTGCTTCTGGTTGGCGCATTTGAACCGTTCGATCAGGCGGAAGCGCGCCGCGTTCGAGCAGATGCGCATCTGACCAAGCCCTTCGAGTCGCGCACACTTGTCGAAACAGTGCGAAGGCTTATCAGCGCGAGCTTGCGGACTACTACCGGGCCAATTGCGCCGATGGCCGGGGCGGATGACGAGCGTGACGACGCTCTCGACGAACGCGCTACTAGCACGGCCGCTGCGCCTCTTGCCTCTCAGCTTGCAGGTAAGCTCGACCTCTCGGCCATGATGGTTGACAGTCACGTCGCGACTTCGACTCCGCATGCTAGAAACACCGGTGAGTTAGCGTCACCGTCGCTCGACCCGTGGGGGGACGTACTCGACCTCGGGGTCGTGGACGCGCCCGCCGTGGAAGCCGTCAGCGCAACGCTGACCAACACGAGCGAGCGCTTTGAGCCCCTCGAGTTTTCACCAAACGGTGATTTTTCATCCGCCGAGATTACGCCGCCCTTCGATCTCGACACGCAAGATCCCCACGCGCACGAGATGATCGAGGACTTCGACACGCCGGAGCCGGTTGAGACCGCTGCATCTCAAGTCCCGATCTTGTTCGAGACCGAACCGAGCGCTTTGTTCGAGGTGGACATCAGTGGCGCAGGCGAAGGAGAACACTGGTTCAACCCAGCCAGTTTCGACACCACAAGGCTCGATCGACCCTCAGGCGATGGCGCGTGGCGGGCGCCCGCCACCGGTTCGCCGCTTGGCTACCAGTCGCCAGACTTCAGACTGCAGACCGAGACTGGCTACAGCGCGTCCGAGGCGTCAACCGAAACCGCCTGTGCGACCTTGCTGGCCGTCGACGAACCGCTCGGGGATGTGCTGTTTGATGAAGCTGTTTCGGTCGACCCGTTGGCGCCGCCGGAATTGTCGTCGAGCGACTCGCTGGGCCTCGAATTTACCGAAACGGAAGTCGCCGAAGCCGAGCCAGCAGTGTCGACGCAGTTCGACCTTGTTGACATCGGCGAACAGTCATCACCCGAACCGTCGTTTACCGTCGAGGAGAACACTGCGGCCGTCGAGTATTTCACGGCCGAAGAAACGCTGGCTCCCGATGACCGGCTGGATCCGGTCTCGGCAGGCCCGCCTCCCGATTCGCAACCCGCTTCTCACGATGTCGCCAATGATTTGGATTGGACCACCCCGCGCGCTGCGGCTTATTCGACGGCTCAACTTGATTCCGTCGTGATGCCTATCGATACCGCCGCGTATCTCGCGGAGAACTCTGGCGGAGAGGACGCGCAGCAAGCCGCGAACACCGAGGAAGCCACCTTCACAACCGCTACGATGTGGACCGAAGAAGAGGCCCGCTTCACTCCGATAGACATCGAGGCCGTCGCGGTTGAAGAGGCTTCGGCAGAACAGATCAGCCCGCTCGCTACAGCTCGCGGTACTGACCCGCTAGCGGCCGAGCAGCCGGCCGCAAGCATCGAGACTCCTGTTGCGAGCGGCGCAAACGGACTTTCCAATGAGCTGCCGGCAGCAGAGATCTCGTCAGCCTCGATCGAAGAGATCGTTCGCCGCGTGGTAGCCGAGATGAGCGAGTCCGTCGTGCGTGAAGTCGCCTGGGAAGTCGTGCCCGATTGCGTCGAGCGCGTGATCGAGCAACTCACCCGCGAGTCCTTATCGAAACGAGCGTAGATACCGCCTCGCCTTCAATCAAATAGACCCGCCAGGGATAGAGAGGTTGACCATCTCCTCTCTATCCCTTTTAATTGTCCATTAACCTCCAAGTGCGAAAAAAGATCCTATGACTGAATTGTCCAAAGCTTACGAGCCGCATAGCGTCGAGGAGAAGTGGTATCCCATCTGGAATTCGCGAGGCTATTTTAAACCGCGCGGCGACGGACCGAAGTACTGCATCACGATCCCACCGCCCAACGTTACGGGCGCGCTCCATATAGGCCACGCGCTCTGCTACTCCATCCAGGATGTGCTGATCCGATGGAAGCGCATGCAGGGCTACGACACGCTTTGTGTGCCCGGCACCGACCACGCGGGCATCGCCACTCAGAACGTGCTCGAGAAACAGTTGAGAAAAGAGGGGCTCACTCGCCACGATATCGGCCGCAAAAAGTTCGTGGAACGAACGTGGCAGTGGGTGCACGAGTACGGCGGCGTAATTCTGACTCAGCTTCATCGGTTGGGCTGCTCGTTTGACTGGGACCGGTCGCGTTTCACAATGGACGAAGGGTACATCGACGCAGTGATGGAATGCTTCGTGCGCTGGTGGGAGGAGGGGCTGATCTATCGCGGCAAGCGCGTCATTAATTGGTGTCCTCGCTGTCTCACGGCGATCTCCGACATCGAAGTCAAACACGAGGACCGCCCAGGCAAGCTTTACCACATCCGTTATCCGTTCCAAGACGGCTCAGGTCTGGTCGTGGTCGCGACGACACGGCCGGAGACGATGCTTGGCGACACAGCGGTCGCGGCGAACCCTTCGGATGAACGGTACAAGAATCTGTTCGGGAAGACGATCAAATTGCCGCTCGTTGGGCGCGAGATTCCGCTGCTGGCCGACGACTACGCCAGGTCCGAGTTCGGAAGCGGCGCGGTGAAAGTTACTCCCGCGCACGACGTGAACGACTTCGAGGTTGGAATGCGCCACAACCTTGCGAAGATAATCGTGATCGACGAGCACGGGCGAATGAGTGCCGACGCGGGCGAGCGCTACGCCGGCCTCGACCGCTACGAAGCGCGCGAGCGCGTGCTCGAGGATCTGTCTGCGCTGGGCTTGATCGAGAAGATTGAGGACTACGTTCTGCCGGAAGCAAGTTGCGATCGATGCCACACCGTCATTGAGCCTTTGCTTTCGGAGCAATGGTTCGTGCGGATGAAAGAACTCGCCCAGCCGGCCATCGACGTGGTGAAGCAGGGCCGCGTGAAGTTTGTTCCCGACCGGTACGAACGCATCTACCTGGACTGGATGGAGAACATTCGAGACTGGACCATCTCCCGGCAGTTGTGGTGGGGTCATCGAATCCCTGTGTGGACGACGGAAACGGGAGAGTACATCGTTGCGCGCTCTGAGACCGAAGCGCTTGAGAAAGCGGGCGGCAAAGCGATCAAGCAAGACGAAGACGTGCTGGACACGTGGTTCTCTTCGGGGCTGTGGCCTCAGGCGGTGCTTGGCTGGCCGAAGCAAACCGCGGATCTGGCGAGGTATTATCCAACGTCGGTGCTGACGACTGCTCGCGACATCATCTATTTGTGGGTGTCGCGAATGATCATGTCGGGTCTCCACTTCATGCACGAGATCCCGTTCGACGATGTGTACATCTACGCGACGGTGCTTGACGAACAAGGCCGGCCGCAAAAGAAATCGCTCGGCACGGGCGTCGATCCGCTTGACGTAATAAAGCTGTACGGCGCCGACGCGCTGCGATTCGCGTTGCTGGTGCGCGCGGCTCGAGGCCAGGACATCCGCTTCGCGAAGATCGAGAAGGATCGGCAGCCGCAGGTCGAGGAGGCTCGGAACTTCGCCAACAAGATATGGAACGCATCGCGGTTTGTGCTGATGAACGTCGGGGACGGGGCAGGCATCGAGGCGCGCTGGATTCCGTCTGACGCGCTCGCCGATCGGTGGATACTTGCTGAGTTGAACTCGACGATCGAAGAGGTCACGAGGGCGCTCGACGAATACCGACTCAACGAGGCGGCGGGGACGATGTATCACTTTTTCTGGGACTCTTTCTGTGACTGGTACATCGAGCTTACCAAGTCGTCGGTCGCGTCGCGAGAAGTCACCGATGAAGTGCTAGCGGCTCGCTGCCGAATCGTGTACGTGCTCGAAACGAGCTTGAGGCTGCTGCATCCGCTGATGCCTCACATCACCGAAGAGATATGGCAGCAGCTCCCGCACGATGGGGAATCGATAATGCTGGCCGCGTGGCCGCAAAGCGATCCCGCGCGCGACGACAAAACGGCGCGAGGCCAGATGGAAACGCTCATCGCGTTGATCACCAAGGTGCGAAACATCCGGTCGGAGATGAATATTCCGCAGCAGAGCCGGTTGAAGCTGTACGTCGCGACAGCCGACCCGCGGACTTGCGATCTGGTTAGCGAGAACTCGGACCAGATCAAGCGGCTGGCGCGAATTGAAGAGATAATCATCTCCGGCGTGCTCCCGGCTCTGGAAGCGCCGGCGCGCGATATCGTCGCTGGAATGGAGATCGCCGTGCCGCTAGGGGGGTTGATCGACTTCGAAAAGGAACGCGAGCGAATCGTGAAGGAGATGACAAAGAAGGAAAACGAAGCGCGAGGCCTTGCGGCGAGGCTCGACAATGTTTCCTTTATGGAACGCGCGCCCCGCGAAGTCGTCCAGGAGGCTCGCGGCCGTCACGAAGGATTGATCGCCGAGATTGAAAAACTGAGAGCGACACTCGGCTCGCTCGGCGCGAGTTAGTCCGACCATGGAACTCGATTCTGGAATCATTTACGCTTTTGCGGCCGACTTGCTCAAAGAAGACCTTGGGCGAGGCGATCTCACTACTCAAACCGTGATTCGCGGCGGCGCAAAAGCGCGTGGGCGATTCGTGGCGAACCAGGACTTCGTGCTGTGCGGACTCGAGATTGCCGAAGCAGTGTTCGCCACTCTCGATAACAGCGTAGTGCTCGAATCGCGGGCCTACGATGGCGAGAAGATCACCTCGGGCGCTGAGTTCGCCCGAATCGAAGGACCAGCTACGGCGCTACTGACAGGCGAACGGACGGCGCTCAACATTATGCAACGGCTCTCCGGGGTGGCCACGTTGACCAAAGCGTTCGTAGATCGGATCGAGGGCACAGCCGCGCGGATAGTGGACACTCGCAAGACGACGCCCGGGTTGAGGCTTCTGGAAAAGTACGCGGTGACGGTAGGCGGCGGGTTCAACAATCGATTCGGACTGGATGACGGCGTGTTGATCAAGGACAGCCACATCGCACTGGCGGGCGGGGTTCGCCGCGCGATCGAGCTTGCGCGCAGCGGCGTGCCTTATCTGATGAAAATCGAAGTCGAGGTCGCCAATCAACAGCACCTTCGCGAGGCGATCGCGGGCGGCGCCGACGTGATAAAGCTCGACAACATGAGCCTGGACGAGATCCGCGAGTCAACGAAGCTGATCAGGGACGAGTCCCCGGGCGTGATCATCGAAGTCTCGGGCGGAATCACCCTCGAAAACGTGAACGAGTTTGCAGCGTGTGGAGTGGACCTGATATCAGTTGACGCAATCACACACTCGGCTACAGCGGTTGACATCAGCTTGAAGACAAGACCGCTGTGAGTTCTTAAGCGCGCGCCAGTTCGTAGGTGGTAGGGTCGATTCGGGCCATCCCATAACTCAAAGGCACTGAAGCATTCTTATGATCCCTTTCTATTCGAAGTTTCCAGACCTGGCCTTTGAGGAGACGAGAAGTGTCAAGGTGCGAGGTGACGACGATCTCCCGGACGGTGAGTATGGGTTCATCGAGTTCTACTGTGGCGAGCCGGCTTGTGACTGCCGCCGTGTCGTTGTCAGCGTGGTTTCGCCTGATCCAGGTTTGACGCCTTGGGCGACAATAAGCTTCGGATGGGAAAGCCTACAATTCTATCAAGATCGATTGGGCGACCTTGAAGACGCCGCCGTTTTGAAGGGTCCTTCGCTGGATCCGTTACACCCTCAAACGCAGTATGCCCCCGCCCTTCTGCGATTGTTTCGCTTTGTTCTCACAGACGATGCTTATGTTGAACGGCTGAAGAGGCACTATCAGTTGTTCAAAGGCCGCGTGCAAGGGTCTCAGACGTCGGAAGGGCGAGCTAGAAAACACAGGAAAGGGAAGCGAATGAGGAAGAGGTAAGGACCGCAGGACCAGCGAAGATAAATGGTATAATCCGCCCGTGCAATTTGAGTGGGATGAGAAGCATATGAAGGAGGTTGAAACAGAAATGGATGACGAACTGCGGCCGGAATATGATCTCAAAAGCTTGCGGGTAAGAAGGCTCGGCCCCGAGCGGAAGACTTTCGGAGGATCGGTCGTGCGTTTGGAGCCGGATGTTATAGAGGTGTTTCCGGATGCGGAGTCAGTAAACGAGGCGCTCCGATTCCTGATAAGGATTGCTAAGGAGAATAAGCCCTCTCTCCCTAATACCGAGATGCAATGAGCGATCTTCAACAATACATCAATAAGCGGAAGCGGCGAGACCCTCAATTCGCCAAGGGCTTTGAGGTCGGCTACGCCAATTTCAAAGTCGGCGTCCTTCTTAAACAAGCGCGAGAGAAGGCCGGAATGACTCAGGACGCACGCGAAACCGCTCGCCTCGAACTTCAAGAACGGCTGGACACCGCAAAGACGCAAGCCGAGCGGAATAGGCTAGGCCAGTTCGCTACGCCGCCGGAATTGGCTTCTGAGATCATCTCGTACGCTGATGCTCTTTTGCCTCAGCGTTCGAAGATTCACTTCCTCGAACCCGGCTTTGGAACCGGCCCGTTCTATTCTGCGTTGCTGCGTCACGTTCCGCCATCGCGCATCGAAGCAGCCGCTGGTTTCGAGATAGATTCTCACTACGCCGAACCGGCTAAGAACTTCTGGAAGGGTACTGGGCTGCGGCTCCACATCAGTAGCTTCACGGAGGCCGAGCCACCGAAGACCGAAGCCGCGAAATACAACCTGATCGTGTGCAATCCGCCTTATGTCCGCCATCATCATCTGAGCCAGACCCAGAAACGCGAGCTCCAAGCCGCCGTAGCTCGATATCTCAATTTTGAGATGAATGGATTGGGTGGCTTATACACCTATTTCATAGTTCTGTCGCAAGCCTGGATGTCAAAAGACGGTGTGGGAGCGTGGCTCATTCCGAGCGAATTCATGGACGTCAACTATGGACGCAAGGTGAAAGAATTCTTGACGGAGAAGGTGACGCTCCACCGCATCCATCGCTTCGATCCGAATGAGGTTCAGTTTGGAGACGCTCTGGTGTCATCCGCGGTTGTGTTCTTCAAGAACGCTCCGCCGCCTGATGAGCACGAAGTGGAGTTCACATTCGGTGGAACGGTGAACAATCCGAAGCTCTCGGCCTCGATAGGACTGAACGACCTTCGCCGCATCTCGAAGTGGACAGGTCTGCCTCAAGATGCCTCGCGCCTGATCCATCGAACTAACGGCAGCACGCTGTCCGATCTGTTTACGATCAAACGCGGATTAGCGACGGGTTGTAATTCGTTCTTCGTGCTCGCGCCAGATCAAGTAGAGCAATTGAATCTTCCCAAGAAGTTCTTGCAGCCGATCCTTCCGAGTCCGAGAGAACTCGTCAGTGATGAGATTCTCGCAGATGAGGATGGCGAGCCACACATAGCCAGTCGGCGCTATTTACTCTCGTGCGACTTGCCCGAGAGCGAAGTGGAATCGGATTATCCGATGCTGTGGCGATACCTGCTGCGGGGCATCGAACGAAAAGTGAACGAAGGCTATATTTGCAGTCACCGAGAACCCTGGTACTCGCAAGAGAACCGGCCACCGTCGCCATTCCTATGCACGTATATGGGAAGGCCAACTAAGCGAAGTGAATCTCCGTTTCGCTTTATCCTCAATCACTCCAAAGCCACCGCCGCAAACGTCTATCTGATGCTGTATCCAAAGCCGATTCTTGCGGCTTGGTTGAATGGCGACCCGGAGTTGCATCGAGCCATCTGGAAAGCACTGTCATCGATCACGGCTGAGACACTCAAGGGAGAAGGAAGAGTCTATGGTGGCGGGCTTCATAAGCTGGAGCCAAAAGAACTCGCAAACGTGGCTGCCGATTTTATCCTGAACGCTCTTCCGCGAGGAAGAGAATCGCGGGTATACAGACAGCGAGAGCTATTCGTGAAGTGATGCCTTGTGCGCCCGCATGCTTTGACGCATTTGCCTGACATTGAACCCCGTATCTACTCGTGTTAGCATCCCGTTCAGCACCATACGGAGCCGTCGGGTTTTGGGTTTGGAAGTCGGCGCCTCTTGGCTGGATGGTTTCCGTATTCATCGCGTGCGCAGAACGTTGGAGGGCCTCTTGAGAATCAAACATTCCTCAGAGAAACTTGCCATCTCACTGACGGTGCTGTATGCCGCGCTTTTCCTTCTGCCGATAGTTGAAGCGCAAAGACAACAAGACGATCGTGCGCTCCGCATGCAGGAGGTCAACGAACTCCCGGCCAAGGCGAAACGCTTCGCGCTGGTGATCGGCGTCGACGAGTATCAAGACACGCAGATCAGCCGGTTGTCGGGCGCAGCCAACGATGCTAAATCATTAGCCGATGCGCTGGTGCGCTCTGCGGGCTTTCCTCAGAATCAAGTAATTCTGCTGGCCTCCGACCAGCCTGCCGAGCGGCAGCCCACGCGCGGAAACATTCTGCGGCGGTTGTCGAACCTGCGTGGGGAAGTGCCGGAGGATGGCTTGCTGCTGGTGTCGTTTGCCGGGCACGGCATCGAGCGCGGCGGACGCGGTTTTTTGTGTACCTCCGACGCGCAGATCAATGGTGATCTGGCATTGCTCGAAGACACGGCCATCGCTGTTGAAACCATGCACGAGCGGATTCGCCAGATGGGAGTCAAGCAGGTGTTGATCGTCCTCGATGCGTGCCGCAACGATCCGTCGGGGCGCGGTGAGAAAGAGAACCGGCTGACCGACAGCTTCGCGCAGAAGTTCAACTTCGATGTTCGCAATCAAGAGGTGACCGCGTTTGCGACGCTGTACGCGACCGATGTCGGTCATGTGGCTTACGAGTACAAAGAGAAGAAGCAAGGCTACTTTACGTGGACGCTGGTTGAAGGCTTGAAAGGCGGGGCGGCGAACGAACGTGGAGAGGTGACGCTCGGCGGATTGGTGAAGTACCTACAAGAGCGAGTGCCCAAGCAAGTGCGATTGGATTTAGGGCAGGAGAAGTCGCAGAAGCCCTACGCCAGGACGGAAGGCTACAAGGCAGATGAGCTGGTCATCTCGATAACCGTGCGAGTGCCGACCGTTACGTCGACCGTTTCAGCATTAGACCCCGCTGCAATAGAGTTGGAGCTATGGAGCTCGATCAAGAGCAGCGCCGACCCTGATGATTTCAAAGCTTATCTTGAGAAGTACCCGAATGGAACGTTCGCCGGCGTGGCGCGGAATCGAATTCGTCAACTGGACGCAGCGGCAAAACCCGCGCCTACTAACGAGTCTAAGAAACCCGTTACCAATGATGATTCTACAAGATTGTCTTTAACCGTAGTTGGAGAATGGGTAGGAGAATGGAGGGACAGTGGAGGCAATCTATTCATCTGTGAAGTGAGAATCACTGAAAGCTCAACTGGTCTTAGCGGTTCGATAATATGGAATCTGAAGAGATCGCCACGGCCCGATTTACAATCAAAAATTGGCCTATCTGCCGTTGAATATGTAAGAGGAACATATGAACCGAGCACCCGGGCTGTTGACGTTGAAGGTTACCGTAAAGATGATCCTAACATAATCATAGATTTGGATAGGTATAAACTGCTTCTCTCGGCAGATGGCCAAACACTTAGCGGGCAGACTTATACTCAGGGCACCTGGGAGGGGCGTTTCTTAGCCACTCGCAAAAAGTAGGTTTCCCAGTGCTATCGAGGCCCAATGAGACTGACGGCTGTGACCGGCTTGCACCTCCGATGAAAGCTCACCGCTTTGTCTCTTTCGCAGGGCCCACCAGTTCGGCCAACGGCATCGCTTCCATCCGACTGCCGAGCGGATAGCGGCGCTCGCCGGGATACACCACCAACAGTTGATCCAGCTTGAGGTCTTCCAGAGCTATTCGCATTGAGGGTGTGAGCCTCGGCCCGTCCGCGCGCTTGCATTCGATGCCGATTCGCCGCCCGCCCTTGAAGAGCACCAGATCAATCTCGGCGCCACTGTGCGTGGCCCAGTAGTACGCGTCGTCGGGGCGCAATGCCTTAAGCACTTCCTCGACCGCGTAGCCCTCCCACGAAGCGCCCACCTTGGGGTGATGTTCGAGGTCACGCTGATTACCGACGCCCAGCAGTGCGTGAAGCAGCCCGCTGTCTCGCACATAGACTTTCGGGGCCTTGACCTGTCGCTTGCCGAGGTTCTCGAACCACGGCGGTAGTTGCCGCACCATTAACACACCGGTCATGAGATCAAGGTAGCGGCGCACGGTCGATTCGTTGACAGCGAGCGCGCGGGCTAGTTCGGCGGCGTTCCAAATCTGGCCATGGTAGTGGGCGACCATGTTCCAGAAGCGCCGGAGAGCAACCGCCGGAATCTGAATTCCGAGCTGGGGCAGGTCGCGCTCCAGAAATGTCTGGAGGAACTGGCGCCGCCACGCAAGCGAGTCGGCCTCGGTGCGCGCTGTAAAAGATAGCGGGAACCCGCCACGAAGCCAGTGGCGCATCTCGTTGGCGGCGCCCAGATCGGCAAGCCGGAAGCCCTCGAGCTGAACCGTCTCCACTCGCCCGGCCAGAGTCTCAGAAGATTGGCGGAGCAAGTCCGGTGAAGCACTGCCGAGGATCAGGAAGCGTGCGGGCAGCGGCCGGCGATCGGCCAAAACCCGTAGCAAAGGAAATAGGTCAGGCCGGCGTTGGATTTCATCGATGACGACCAGCCCTTTGAGCGGACGCAAAGCGATAGCCGGCTCGTCAAGACGGGCCAGGCTCTGTGGATCTTCAAGGTCGAAGTAGTTCAGTGAGTCCGGCCGGACCAGCAGTCTGGCAAGCGTGGTTTTCCCGCACTGGCGAGGGCCCAGCAGAGCGACGATGCGGCTGCGCTTCAGCGCGGTTCGGACCAACTGGATGTCCCTCTTTCGGTCTATCATGTTCCACAGAGTACACCCTGAATATCCGGCAGGCAATGCGGGAATTTCAAGGTCGAGGCCTCCTCGCCTCGTTGTTCGGAGTACGGCCTTCAGGGGAAGGGTTCGAAACCGCTGACTCCTGCATAAATGCGGGACTACGAAACTTCATTAATTTGACTCACCTGTATCTGGGCGATAAGATTCCAAATCGAGATTGATAACCACGATGACCTTCGCTAATTCAATCCGACCTAGCAGGCTGATGAAAAAGGGAATCGACCGCTCTCACGGCGGATCCCTGATAATCCCACCAACGCAGTTGGTGGTTTGTTCATACTCGGCCTACGAAACGCGGTCGCAGCCGCGTTTGAATTCCACCAACGCAGTTGGTGGATCGTTCATACCCAGCCTAACTACAGCTAGGGTTCACCTTTCCAGCCCGCCCTCGGACAGGTCGGATATGAACGATCCACCAACTGCGTTGGTGGGATTCGGGAGCGGGGGGTTGCGTCCGTGTAGGCTGAGTATGAACGAACCACCAACTGCGTTGGTGGGATTGCCCGTGAACGCTCGTGTGGTATCGACTTTTTCAGCAGCCTGCTAGGACAAAAACAGCACTGGAGAGAGAGTAGAGCATGGCTATCGAGTCTGCGGTTGGCGATAACTTTTTTACTACCAAAGTCAGCGAGATCGCCAACTGGGCGCGGAAGAATTCGCTGTGGCCGTTGCCTTTCGGGACCGCTTGCTGCGCTATCGAGTACATGTCGGTGGTGTCCGCTCATTACGACGTAGCGAGGTTTGGTGCTGAGGTTGTGCGCTTTTCGCCGCGTCAGTCGGACCTGCTGATGGTGATGGGAACGATCACCGACAAGATGGGGCCGGTGCTCAAGCGAATCTACGAGCAGATGCCTGATCCGAAGTGGGTCCTGTGCATGGGCGCGTGCGCGACCTCGGGCGGATTCTATCGCGCTTATCACGTGATGCAGGGCATCGATGAAATCATCCCTGTAGACGTTTACATTCCCGGTTGCCCGCCTACCCCAGAAGCGGTTCTGCAAGCCGTGCTGATGATCCGCCAGCTTATCGAGAAAGAGAACATCGTCGATGCGGACGCTCGCCGCGAGCTGCGCGAGCGAATGAAGAAAGAGATCACTGAGACTTCGCCTAAGCCGATGCTCATCGCCGAAGAGCAAGCGCGCGAGGCGGTGCGGCTTGTTCACATCACTCGTGAGCCGGCTGCTCCGGAGAATCCAATCGCGGCGTTAATCCAGGGACAGTTTGCGGGTGAGGTGCTGGACGTGAATGATTTTCGTGGCGATCTCGCGATCACCGTCAGGCCTGACAAGATCACCGAGATCTGCCGCACGCTGAAAGAAGACCCTTCGACGAAGTTCGATTTGCTGAGCACGATCACCGGACTCGACTACCAGGGCTATCCCGAGAAGACGCGAGACGAGCGGTTCAACGTCGTCTATCACATGTACTCGATCGATCACGGGCATCGGGTGCGTTTGAAGGTGCCCCTCCCGGAATCGGCTCCGGAGGTCGATTCCGTGTCATCGGTGTGGAAGACGGCGAACTGGCATGAACGCGAAACGTTCGACATGTTCGGCATCCGCTTCCGCAATCATCCCGATCTGCGCCGAATCCTATGCCACGAAGAGTTCCAGGGCAACGCGCTTCGCAAGGATCACGAGCCGGGCGCGCGCACGATTCTGTCGCGTGACTACAAGCTGCCGCTCGAGTACAAGACGCAGTGGGAAGGCCACGAAACCGACCGTTTGAGCCCGGAGCCTGTGATCATCAACATCGGCCCGTCGCATCCCGCTACGCATGGCGCGATCAGGATCGTTTGCCGTCTGGACGGCGAAAGAGTGATCGAGTCGGATGTCGAGATAGGCTATCTGCACCGCTGCTTTGAGAAGATGGCTGAGACGCATCAGTGGAATGGAGTGATCCCTTACACTGACCGGCTCAATTACTGCTCGCCGTTTCTGAACAACGTCGGGTATGCGTGCGCGGTGGAAAAGTTGCTCGGAATAGAAGTGCCGAAACGCGTCCAGTACATTCGGGTGTTGCTCGGCGAGTTGTCGCGGATTATGGACCATATGGTCTGCCTGGGCGCGGCGCTGGTCGATCTCGGCGCGATTACGAACTTCTGGTATTCATTCGAGCCGCGCGAAGAGATTTACGATCTGCTCGAGATGACCGCCGGCCAGCGGATGATGGTGAGCTACGTGCGAGTCGGCGGACTCTCGGCAGACCTTCCCAAAGATTTTGTGCCGCGCTGCCGCGAGGTGCTCGGGCGATTGCCTGGATACATCAACGACCTGCACAAGCTCAACACGAACAACCCGATCTTCAAACAACGGACGATCGGCGTGTCAGAGATTTCGGGGAAAGACGCGGTTGATTGGGGGATGACCGGGCCGATGCTGCGCGCGGCGGGCGTGCCTTACGACATTCGCCAGAATCATCCCTATTCGAGCTACGACGATTTCGACTTCGAAGTGCCGATAGGCAATCGCGGCGATGTGTACGATAGATACCTGGTTCGCATGGAAGAGATGCGCCAGAGCGTTCGGATCGTCGAGCAAGTGCTCGACAATTTGCCCGAGGGACCTTACCAGGTTGACGATCGGCGAATCACGCTGCCGCCGAAGCAGGGCGTGTACACGAACATCGAAGACTTGATGAACCACTTCAAGCTGGTGATGCACGGGATACAAGCGCCGCCCGGTGAAGTGTACGGCTACAGCGAGGCCGCTAACGGCGAGCTGGGGTTTTACATAGTCAGCGACGGTTCGCTGCGGCCGTGGCGTTGTCACGCGCGAGGGCCGTGTTTCCCGATCTTCTCGGCGTATCCGAAGCTGATCGAGGGCGGACTTCTGGCGGATGCGATTGCGACTTTGAGCAGCTTGAATATTATTGCGGGAGAGCTTGATCGATAAGGCGCTGGCTTTGCGTCTTTGCGCGAAACAGGCTTCAGCGCAAAGACGCGAAGGACCGCAAAGACGCCAAGGCAACAGGAATAATCGATGATCGAATTCAGCGAAGAGGCGAAGCGACGCTATCAGACGATACTGAGCCACTACCCTGAGAAGCGGGCGGCGCTGTTGCCGGTGTTGACTCTTGCGCAACGCGAGTTCGGCTGGATCTCGCAAGAAGTCGCTGAGTACGTCGGCGGATTGATGGGCTATCCGCCTTCGGCCGTGCTGAGCGTTGCTACGTTCTACACGATGCTTCACAAGAAGCCGGCCGGGAAGTATCACATCGACATTTGCAAGAATGTGAGTTGCTGGTTGATGGGCGTGAATCCGTGCGTCGATGAGATCAAACGACAACTCGGCGTTGAGAGAAGGGAAGTCACGGCGGATGGAAAGTTCAGTTGGGATGTGACCGAGTGCCTGGGTTCTTGTGGGACGGCGCCGGCGATGCAGGTTGGAGATCGCTACTATGAGAACCTGACGCCCGCGAGAGTCGCGGAGATTATAGAGAGGCTGAGGAATGATTAGGACGGGAAGGCGGCAGGCAGGATGGCTGCGCTCCCAGGGCGGAATGACTAAGATACTACTGGCGAACATAGACAAGCCCGATCAGGCGAGCATCACGAAGTATCGCGAGCGCGGCGGCTATAAGGCGCTCGAGAAGGCGCTCGCGATGGAGCAGACCGCGCTGATCGATGAAGTGAAGGCGAGCGGGTTGCGCGGACGTGGAGGCGCCGGCTTCCCGACCGGCATGAAGTGGAGCTTCGTCCCGCGCAACTCGAACAAGCCTACGTACCTGCTGTGCAACGCCGACGAGAGCGAGCCAGGCACGTTTAAGGATCGCATCCTGATGGAGCGCGATCCGCACATGCTGATCGAAGGGATGGCGATCGCGTGCTATGCGCTCAACTGTCACTTGTCGTACATCTACATTCGCGGCGAGTATGAATTCGTCGCGAACACGCAGCAGAAGGCTCTCGACGAAGCGTATGAGGCGAAGATACTCGGGCCGTCGGTGATGGGGAAGGATTTTGCGCTGGATATCTTCGTGCACCTAGGTCAAGGCGCGTACATCTGTGGCGAGGAGACTTCGCTCATCGAATCGCTCGAAGGCAATCGCGGATATCCGCGCATCAAGCCGCCGTTCCCGGCGACGCACGGGTTTCTCGCTTCACCGACCGTAGTCAACAACGTCGAGACGTTGGCGGCGCTGCCGTGGATCATTCAGAACGGGGCTGCGGCTTATGCGGCGATAGGAACGGAGAAGAGCAAAGGCACGAAGCTGTTTTCGGTTTCGGGGCACGTAGCCAGGCCGGGCGTGTATGAAGTTGACATGGGTTATCCGCTGTTGGACTTCATCAACAACGAAGCCGGCGGCGTTGCGAATGGGCGAAAGTTGAAAGCTGTGATACCGGGCGGTTCGTCGGTTCCGGTGATGACTGCGGCGGAATGCGAAGGCGTATTGCTCGATTACGAGTCGTTGCTGAAAGCGGGCTCGATGCTCGGTTCGGGCGGGATGATCGTGTTGGACGAGACTACGAACATGCCCGAGACGCTGTCGGTGATCGCGGACTTCTACGCCCACGAGTCGTGCGGCCAGTGCACGCCTTGCCGCGAAGGGACCGGCTGGGCTGCGAAGATTCTGAAGAACATCGTGGCCGGTGCGGGCAAGCGGTCGGATGTGGATTTGCTTTTGAAGATCGCCGATATGATGGAAGGGAAGACGATCTGCCCGTTGGCTGACGCGGACGTGATGCCGATTAGGAGTTTTGTCACGAAGTTTCGAAGCGAGTTTGAAGCTTTGTGCGCGAGGTGAGAGCGCTTAAACACAAAGGCACAGAGACACTAAGAACGAAGGCCTGAATCGAGGGACAGCGCTAGCCGATCTTTTAGTCTGTGACTTCGTGGCTTTGTGTTTAACGGAAGACGAGACGATGCCGAAATTCATTCTTAACGGACAAGAGATAGAAGCCAAAGCGGGCCAGACCATCATCCAGGCTGCCGGCGATCACGGCGTAGAGATCCCGCACTATTGCTATCACCCCGATCTGCCAATCGATGGTAATTGCCGAATGTGTTTGGTCGACGTCGAGAAGATGCCCAAGCTCACACCGGCCTGCACAACGATTGTGAACGAAGGCATGGTCGTGCGCTCGGACAACGCTCGAGTCAAAGAGGCTGTGCGCGGCGTGCTGGAGTTCTTGTTGATCAATCACCCCGTCGATTGTCCGGTGTGCGATCAAGCGGGCGAGTGCCGGTTGCAGGACTACTACATGGTCTACGGTCTGCACACCAGCGAGATCCCGCTTGGGATGAAAGTGCGCAAGCGAAAAGTGATCGACCTGGGGCCGATGGTCGTGCTCGATCAAGAGCGATGCGTGCTGTGCTCGCGGTGCATAAGATTCTTCGATCACGTGACTGAAACTGGCGAGATGCAATTCTTCGGTCGCGGCGATCACGTTGCGATTGGAACGTTCGAGGACAGACCGCTCGACAATCCGTATTCGGGCAACGTGGTGGACATCTGTCCGGTTGGGGCGCTAACGTCGCGTGACTTCAGATTCAAGTGCCGTGTGTGGTTCCTGCACGCCACCGACTCGGTGTGTGGCGGATGCTCGACCGGCTGCGCGGTGAGGATCGACCATCGAGATAGCGCGATCTTCAGGATGATTCCGAGACGAAATCCCGAAGTGAATAGAAGCTGGCTGTGCGACGAAGGGCGGTTGAGCTTTCATGAGCTGGATAAGAGCGAGCGTCTCCAACGCCCGCTGATGAAGGGCCGCGACGGAGTGCAGGCGCCGGTTACGTGGGCAGAAGCCGTACGCTCGATTGATTCGCGCCTGAAAGAGATTCGTGATGCGAACGGCCCGGGCTCGATTCTCGGCTTTGGTTCGCCATCGGCGACAAACGAAGCTCTGTTCCTGTTCAAGCGATATCTGGGGGATGAAGCAGGGGCGACTCAGTTTGAATTCCGTGTCGACTCCGAAGAAAAGAAACTAGCGGAGGAAGAGGACCAGATCCTTCGCCACTTCGACAAACATCCGAACTCGATGGGCGCGATCAAGCTCGGCCTGATCAGCGATGAGCTTGATGGGATTCAAGGAGCGATCAAAGCCGCACGGGATGGGCGGATCAAGGCGGGCGTCGTGATCTACTTTTCTCCACTGGTGCGGAGGCCGAGCGATGAAGAAGTGGAAGGACGAATTTTCGAGTTGATAGAAGCGCTTGAGTACTCGGTCGTGCTTGCAGCTCACAAGTCAGAATGGCAAACGGCGGCGAGCGTTGTGTTGCCGGTGGCCGCGTGGTCGGAAGAAGAGGGGACGTACACGAACTTCGAGGGCCGCGTTCAGCTTGCGGGCAAGGCGATCGAGCCGGGCGGAGACGCGCTGCCGGTGTGGGAAGTGTTCGCTATGCTGCTTCATGCGAGTGGGGCGGAGTCGCCCTGGATGTCGGCGGCAGATGTGTTTTCGACGATGACCGAGCACGTGCCGGCCTATCGCGAGATCAGTCGAGATCAAACACGGCTGCCGGGCGTGGTTGTAGGGTAACCTCCTCCCAGGGATAGAATGAAGAAACCAGCAAAAGTCATCAATGTAACGGACCGAGCGAAGCGAGAGTCTTCGTTCGCTAGAGATATGCTCGCTCCGCTTGTTGGGATGGGCCTGACCATGAACCGGATGGTGGACAACCTTACCGGAAAAGTGAACGCGACCATCCGCTATCCCGAAGAGCGCCGCGCCTACTCGGACCGCTTTCGTGGCGCTCATATCCTGACCGCGCGCGAAGACGGTTCGCCGCGCTGTGTGGCGTGCTACATGTGCGCGACCGCATGCCCGGCCGATTGCATCTACATCGAGCCCGCGGAACATCCAGATCCCCTGATCGAGAAGTATCCCGCAAGATTCGATATTGATATGCTTCGCTGCGTGTTCTGCGGCTTTTGCGTCGACGCCTGTCCCGAAGAAGCGATCATTATGAGCCGCGAGTCGGAGATCTGCGCCTACACACGCGAAGAGACGATGTGGGACATAAAGCGGCTGATGAGCAGGCCCGAGCTTCCGGAATTCGGACTCGGCTATCGGCCGAATGAAAAGCTGGTTGACAGCACGATCAAA
>JBGQGO010000027.1:0-19365 GCA_041497455.1 Blastocatellia bacterium
CAACCCAGGCGTAAACGCCTGGGCTAGTGAAAAACCAACCTAATCCATTGCCACACAACCCAGGCGTAAACGCCTGGGCTAGTGAAAAACCAACCTAATCCATTGCCACACAACCCAGGCGTAAACGCCTGGGCTAGTGAAAAACCAACCTAATCCATTGCCACACAACCCAGGCGTAAACGCTTGGGCTACTGAAAAACCAACCTAACCCATCCCCACAGGCAACCTACGCGTAAACGCCTGGGCTAGTGAAAAGGACGACAGCGTTATCCACTAGCAAAGACCTCGATCAGATTCGTTTTCATTATGACCTTGGCTGTAATCCTCGCGCAGGCGATTAGCAGCCGTCAACGCTACCGCGCGTCGAGATTCATCTTCAACACCACCGGGTCTCGAAGCTTGTCCTCAGCCGCAAGCTCGCCGTTCTCGTCAACCAACGGCCACTGACTGTTTGCGATGAAATAGAACTTGCCCTTCACCAACACTCCAAGCGTCGGTTCAAGAAAGACCGGGTTGTTTGCTTCGAGAACCTCGAGCCGTTCCACCCGGCTGAGGTCTTTGCTCAGCGAGACTCGAATGACGCGCTGCGGACTCACGCCGTTCTGCACGCCGATCAAGCTGCCCTTGTGAAAATACAGCCCGTCGATTCCGAGCAGCGTCGCGCCTGCGAGCGGCGCAAGGTGAGTGACCTTCTTCGTCTTAACGTCGATGTCGAACAGGCCTGTTCCGTAGTCCGCCATGAATAAATGTCGCTCGTCGCCCGAAAATGCCAGCCCTTGCGGGGACCCGAAACCCGGGTCCTCGAGAAACAACTCGATCTCGTCTTTTTGTGCGCGAATTACATAGACGGCCGGCGACAGGCTGTCCGTCGTGAACACGTCGCCGTTGGACTGAATCGTCAGGTCGCCAAGCGCATGCTTCTTTGTTGCGTTCGACAGCACGTACTTCTTCACGAGTTTCTTCGTGCGCAGATCGAACTTGAACACCGCCGAAGTGCCGTCTTCTTCCTTCTTGAAGTTGACCATTTGCGGGAACGCGGTGCTTGTGACCCACAGATGACGGCGCTTCGCATCGACCGACATGCCCAGAACGCTGAACAAGCCGTCCTGCTCTGACGCAAAAGTTTGTGCTTCGCCGCTCTTGCTGACGCTGAGAATCTTCCGCTTGTGGACGCTGCTCACGAAGAACGTTTCCTCGACCGGATCGTAAGCGAGCCCTTCGGTGATCAGCCCCTTCTCGTGAATGGTGAACGCGGTCGAGCTCTTGATGACCGGGGCCTTGCTTGCTTCGAACTGCTTGAGGATGAGTTTGAACGCGGGAGTGTCTTTGATCGATTCGAGGTCGCCGTCTTTTTCGGCGGGCATGACCAGCCCCATCTCGGCTACTTTGGCGAGCGAGGAGAGAGCATCGTTCTTTTTTCCCGCGAGCGCGTACACGCAAGCGAGGTTGTAAAACAAAGTCGGATGATCGGGAATAATCTCCGCAGCCTTCTTGAAGTTCACGATCGCCGCCGCGTAGTCCTTCGCCCTGTAAGCTGCGGCGGCTTGCTGCCGATAGTATCTCGCGGTCTTTTGCGGTTCGTCGTTAGCGGCCGCCCGCGACTGTACCAGGAGCGCAACGGCGCCAACGACCAACAGCGCTGATCCGCTCACTTTGAGCCGAGACACAATACGTTTCGTCAAATCGAACCTCCTGCCGCGCTGATGTGACACGTAACAATGCAAACTCGAAGATCGACGCATTTTCCATTTTTTATTTGCCATTTGTCATTTGTCATTTTTCGTTAGCCATTAGCGCGCTTTGTCAATGACAAATAGCAAATGGCAAATAATAAATGGAAAATGCCTCCTCCCTCACTCGTACCGAAGCGCCACCATCGGGTCCACCTTCGTCGCGCGGCGAGCGGGGATGAAACTGGCTGCCAGAGCCACTCCTGTCAGGAGCACCGGAATGACCGCAAAGGTCAACGGGTCCGTCGCGGTCACTCCGTAGAGCAAGCTTGTCATCACGCGGGTTATGATCAACGCAGCCCCAAGCCCGATCGCCACGCCCGCAATCGTCAGCGTCAGCCCTTGCCGAATAACCAGCTTCAGCACGTCGCCAGCCTGCGCGCCGAGCGCCACGCGGATGCCGATTTCGTGAGTGCGTTGCGCGACGCTGTAAGCCATCACGCCGTAGATGCCGACTGCAGCGAGGATCAAAGCCACGCCCGCAAAGACGCCAAGCAGCAGCGTGCTGAAACGCGATTGCGAAAGCGAAGTCGCCAGCAGCTCCTCCATCGTCGCGATATCGGCGATTGGCTGCTCGCGATCAAGCTCCTGTACCTCGTGGCGGATCGCTCCCACGAGGCTCGAAGGTTCGGTGGTCGTGCGCACCGCAAGGTACATATAGTTTGACGGGTTGGCGAACTTGCTCGCGAGTTCCTGCTGGTGCAGCGTGTAGATCTCCGTCGAGAGCGGCTGATTCAACCCGTTGTTCCTCACATCGCCGATCACGCCGATGATCGTGAAGTGCTGGAATCGAAAACCGGGCGGCAGGATGCCGGGCGGGACGAGTTCCTCCGGCGGCCCGAGAAAGAGCCGTTTGCCGGTGGGGTCCTCATCGCCGAAAAACCGCCGCGCAAGCGTTTCGTTGATGACCGCTACCGGCAAGGCGTCACGCGTATCGCGCTCGCTGAAAGACCGGCCTTTGAGAATCGGAATCCCCAGCGTGCTGAAGTAATCCGGACTGACCTGTTGGTACTGGACATTCGGAATATCGTCGAGCGATTTCGGCGCGGGGCGATCTTCAATCGTAAAGAGTTTTCCCCAGCCGCTGTTAGTCAGCGGCAGCCCCGACGTCATGCCCGCCGCCTCCACGCCCGGAAGCGTCTTGACCCGTTCGATCAACTGCTGGAAGAAACCGGCCGTCAGTTCAGGCCGGTCCTGCGCGTACTTCGCCGACGGCAGCGAAATCTGCATCGTCAGGATGTGATCCGTTCGGAAGCCGGGATTGACGCGCTGCAAGCGCAGCAGGCTGTTGATCATTAAGCCTGCGCCGGCTAGCAGAACGAACGAGAGTGCGACCTCGACAACGACGAGCGAGTTGCCCAACACGCGTCGCCGCGCGCTGCCAGTCGCGCTGCGTGCGCTCTCCTTCAGCGTTTCGTTGAGATCAGTCTTCGACGACTGCAACGCAGGCACCAGGCCGAAAATAACGCTCGTCAAAATTGCGAGTGCGAAGGTGAAGATGAGCACCGCGCGGTCAATTCCGATCTCGGCGAGGCGAGGGACGTTGGGCCCTAAGCCGACGAGCGCGTCCACACCCCACACGGCGAGCAGCAAGCCGAGCGCGCCGCCAGCCAGACCCAGCAATAAACTTTCGGTGAGCAGTTGCCGAATCAATCGTCCGCGTCCCGCGCCGAGCGCGGTGCGAATAGCGATCTCTCGCTGCCGCGCCGCCGCGCGCGCGAGCAGTAGATTGGCGACGTTTGCGCACGCAATCAACAGCACCAGACCGACCGCGGCCAGCAGCACGAGCAGCGCCGTCTTCACGCCGCCGACTGTCGCCTCGTGCAGCAGCACGACCTGCGTACCGAAGCCGCCAAATAAAGTGTCCTCCTGTTCGAGTTGACGAAAGATCCCATCCATCTCGGCCTGCGCCTGCGCCGCCGCGACGCCGGGTTTGAGACGAGCGACGACGCCAAGCCAGTAGTTGCCGCGCGTGTTGTACTCGCTTCCGTCGGCCAAGGCGAGCGGCGTCCACAGCGCGATCGTTTGATCCGGAAATTGAAAGTCGCGAGGCATCACACCCACGATCGCGTACTGCTCCCCGTTGAGCGTCATCGTTTGATCGGTGAGACCGGCTTCCGCGCCGAAGCGCCGCTGCCACAGCGCCTCGCTCACGATCACGACGTGATGCTTGCCGAAGATCTCCTCCTCGCCGGTAAACGCGCGGCCCCGCACAGGGGACACGCCAAGCACATCGAACAGATCCGCCGACACCTGCGCGCCCGTCACACGCTCCGGCTCGGCCGTGCCGGAGATATTGAAGCTCGTCGTGTTGAAGGCGGCCATCTTTTCGAAGGTGTGATTGCGCTCGCGCCACGCCCGAAAGTCGGGCATCGAAGTTCCAAAATTGGTGAAGCCGCGCGCGAGGTTCGTCGTGTTGACCATCGCCAACCGCTCCGACTGAGGAAACGGCAGCGGACGAAGCAGCACCGCATTGACGACGCTGAAGATCGCCGTATTCGCGCCGATGCCAAGAGCCAAGGTGATGATGGCCACGAGCGTGAAGCCGGGCCTCTTGGCCAGCATTCGCGCGCCGTAGCGCAAGTCTTGAATGAGATCCTTCATTGGTCCTCCACAACGATGAATGGTTTCTGTTTCTGGTTTCTGGTTTCTGGTTTCTGGTTTGCGACGCGGCTCCGTCCCGGCCACAGAACTAGAAACCAGAAACCACAAACCGGAAACTAGAAACCAGAAGCCAGAAACCACAAACCAGAAACCCGGAAACCTATTCGTGCCTCAGCGCTACCATTGGGTCAACCTTTAGGGCGCGCCTCGCAGGGATGAAACTGGCTCCCAGAGCCACTCCTGTCAGGAGCAGCGAAATCACTATGAACGTGATCGGGTCGGCCGCGCTCACTCGGTAGAGCAGGCTCGACATCAAGCGCGTTACGGCGAAAGAGCCCAGCAGGCCTGCCGCCACACCGATGAGGGCCAGCGACATTCCCTCTACCACCACGAGCCGCAAGATGTCGGAAGGCTGAGCTCCGAGCGCCATCCGGATACCCACCTCGTGTGTTCGCTGCGTGACCGAAAACGCCATCACGCCGTAGACGCCCACCGCCGCCAGCGCCAGCGCGAGCGTCGCGAACACACCCAGCAAAATCGCGAGAAAGCGCGGCTGGGCCACTGAGCGCGACACGACCTCCTCCATCGTGCTGAAGTTCTCGACCGGTTGATCTTTGTCGATGGAATGCACCAGCGCGCGCAAAGGCCCGGCCAGAGCAATGGCCTCGGAGTCTGCTCGCGCCACCAGCACCAACTGCGAGGACTGCTCAGGAAACGGAACGTACATTTCCGGTTCATACTCCGCCTCCAACCCCGCGTGCTTGATGTTTCCCACGACTCCGACGATTATAGGCCCCGAGTCTCCAAACAGGATTCGCTTCCCGACGGGGTCCTCGTCAGGCCAGAATCGGCGGGCCAATGTCTCGTTGATAATCACGGCATCGGGCGGGTCCTTTGCATCGCGCGTCTCGAATGTCCGTCCGTTCCGCAGGGGAATTGCCATCGTGCGAAAGTAGTCTGGGCTAATAAGCCGCAGGCTAGCCCAATTGGCGTCGGCGTTTTCACGCCCCTCGATCCCAAAACTGTTCTTAGATTCGCTGCCGCTCAGAGGAAGGATTGTTGTAAGGGCAACCGACCGCACGCCGGGTAAGCTCTCGGCACGCTCAAGAAGCTGCTGAAAAAACTCTGTCCGCTGATGCGCCTGCCGGTACTTGTACTGAGGGAGCGAGATTTCCATCGTCAGCAGATTCTCGGTCCGAAAACCGGGGTCAACTGAAAGCAACGTGAGGAAACTTCGGCCCAGCAACCCGGCGCCCACGAGCAGAATCAGCGACAGAGCGATCTCGGAGATGACCAGCAAGCCGCGCAAGAGGCGACGTGATCTTATGCTCGAACCACCGCCTTCTTTGAGCGTTTCCTGCAGGTCAATGCGCGTAGCCTGCCGGGCCGGCGCCAGGCCGAAGAGTAACCCCGTAAACAAGCTAACGATCAGCGTGAACCCGAGCACCCTCCCATCAATTCTGATCTCCTCGATGCGGGGAAGATTCGATGGCGACAGTGCTCGGAGCGCGTCGATCCCCCACAACGCCAGCAGTAGACCCAGCCCTCCGCCGAGCAAGCCTAATAGCGTGCTTTCGGTCAGCAACTGCTGGATCACCCGCCGGCGGCCCGCGCCCAACGCCACACGGATGGCGATTTCCTTTTGTCGAGTTGCGCCGCGCGTCAGCATGAGGTTGGCCACGTTCGCGCAGGCGATCAGTAGCACAAACCCCACTGCGGCCAGCAGCACCAGCAAGCCCAGTCTGACGTTGCCGACCAGTTTGTCTCGCAAAGAGACCAGGCTCACTCCCCAGCCGGAGTTCGATTGCGAGTATTCACTCTCCAGTTGCTGGGCGAGCGTCCCCATTCCCGCGCGCGCTTGCTCCAGCGACATCTCAGGCTTCAGTCTCGCAACCACCTGCAGGAATCGCGCGCCCCGCATTTGCTGAAGCGCCGCAGGCACGTCCAGCGGCGTCCAGAGATCCGCGTCCTTGAGGAAGCGAAAGCCCGCAGGCATGACACCGACTACTGTGAATGGAGAGCCGTCGAGCGTGAGGGTCCGGGCCAAGACGGCCGGATCTCCGCCGAAGCGACGCTGCCAGAAGCCGTGGCTGAGAACGACCACCTTTCTATGTCCGGGCTTCTCTTCTTCTGGCAGAAAGGTGCGGCCGAGGACCGGTTCAGCTCTCAGCATGGGGAAAAAGGCCGAGGATACGCACTGCCCGGTGACCCGCAGAGGCTCGTCCTCGCCGATTAGAGTGAAGTACTGAACTCGGAAGGCTGCCATGTGCTCGAAAACCTGGTTCTGTTCCTTCCAATCAGTGAAGTTCGGGAAAGAGGCTCCGATTGGCTCGTTGGAGAATTTCGGGTTCGCCTCACGAACCGCCACCAGCCCATCAGGCTCCTTGAAGGGCAGCGGCTGGATCAGGACTCCGTTCACCACGCTGAAGATTGCGGTATTGGCTCCGATGCCAAGAGCCAGCGTGATAAGGACCACGGTGGTGAAGCCGGGCTTCTTGAACAACATCCGAATGGCGTATCGCACGTCTTGTAGTAAAGTTTCCATCAGCAAACCTCCGGTTTGTGGTTCACGGTTCCGGGTTCCGGGTTCAGGGTTAGGAATCAAACGTGGTTGCCGCTCAAAGCCATCAACTCAGAACCCTGAACCCTAAACCCGGAACCGATGTCTATTCGTACCGCAGCGCAGCCATCGGGTCGACTTTCATAGCCCGCCGCGCAGGAATGTAGCACGCCAACAGCGAAACGAACGTCAACAACAGCGAGATGCCCGCAAAAGTCAGAGGATCAGTCGCGGTGACTCCAAACAGCAGACTCGACATCGCCCGCGTCAGCGCCACCGATGCGGTCAACCCGACCGCCACTCCGATGAGAGTCATTAACACCCCCTGCCCAACTATCAGCTTGAAGATGTCGCCTTGATCTGCCCCTACCGCGATTCGCACGCCGATCTCGTGCGTTCGCTGTGTAACCGAATAAGAGATGACCGCGTAAAGCCCGAACGACGCCAGCACCAGGGCGAGCCCCGCAAAAGCTCCAATCAAAGCGCTGTTGAAGCGCGGGCCTCTGAGCGCAGCCGCGACCATCTGATCTATTGTCGACACGTTTAGCACGGGCACGTCTTTGTCCAAGCCCGACATTCGGCTTCGTAGCGCAGTGACAATGCTCGTGGGATCGGAGTCTGTTCGAATCGCGAAGTAGGTCGCCCAGCGGGGCTTCTGCGAGTACGGCCAGTAGATCTCGGGGCCGGCCACGTCGTCCAGTTCGAAGCGCTTTACGTCGCCGGCCACGCCAACAATCTCGACCGCCTCATTCTCTCGAACCAGCAAGACCCGCTTTCCAAGCGGATCTTCACCGGGCAAAAAGTAGCGCCGAGCCATAGTCTGGTTGATGATGGCGACCGGGGGCGCTTCCGCCGTGTCGCGGCCGGTGAACTCTCTCCCGGCCAGCAAGGGAATCTGCATTGTGTGAAAGTAGTCCGGCCCTACGTTGTAGAAGCGTGCGCGCGGATATTCGCCGGTAGCCGGCGCCCCTTGACCGTCGATCAGAAAGTCGACCGGCTCGTATCCACCGAACTGCGGCCCAGCCGACGTCGCCCCGACCGACTGAACTCCTGGGATAGACCGGAACTCCTCTGTGGCGCGCTGATAAAAAGTCGCGACCTGACGTCCGTTTTTGTATCTGTCCATTGGCAAGAACAGTTGAACGGTGAGCACGTTCTGGGGGTTGAACCCCGGTTGCAAGGTGATGAGACGCACAAAAGTTTGGCCCAGAAGTCCCGCGCCTACCAGGAGCACCAGCGCCAAAGCCACCTGCGACACCACCAGCGGCCCGCGCAGCCGTGACCCGGCGCCCGCGGCTGAGCGCTTCTGCCCTTCTTTGAGACCCTCGACGAGATTCACTCTCGAGGACCCGAGCGCGGGCGCGAGCCCGAACAGCACTCCTGTCAACAACGAAAGCGAGAGCGCGAAGGCCACTACAGTTCCGTCCAGTTTCACGTGATCCAAACGTGGAATGTTAGATGGACTGACTGCGACAAACAGATCGATGATCCAAAACGCGAGCAACACTCCGATGGCGCCTCCCACGAGTGCGAGCACCACCGCCTCGGTCAGGACTTGGCGAATCAAAGACGTCCGCCCTGCGCCGAGGGCTGCGCGAATGGCGAATTCCTTGCGTCGAGTCGCCGCGCGCGCGAGCAGCAAGTTGGCCACATTCGCGCAAGCGATGAGCAGAACCAGCCCAACCGCGCCAAGAAACACGAGCAGCGCCGGGCGCACGTCTCCAACTTGAGCGTCCTGCAATGATGTAACCGAAACGCTAAAGCCGGCGTTGTCCTTTGGATACTGCTGGGCGAGCTGTTGTGCGATCCCGTCCATCTCAGCTTGCGCTTCTCTAATCGACACGCCGGTCTTCAGCCGCGCGTAGACTCGGCGGTTGCGCTGATGACGTTCAAGGAACTGGTCGGGATCAACGGAGACTGGCGCCCAGACGTTGAAGCGTCCGAGCGAGAGCGCCTTAAGCGACGTCGGCAGAACGCCAACAATCGTGAAGGTCTCATTATCCAGCGTCATCGGCTGACCGATGATGCTTGAATCGCCACCGAAGTTCGCCTGCCAGTAGCCGTAGCTGATCAGCACCACGCGATCGCGGCCGGGTTGATTCTCTTCGGGAAGAAACAGACGGCCGGCGGCCGGCTTCACGCCCAGCGCAGTGAACAAGCCAGGAGATGCGATTCCGGCTGACACCAGGTCTGGACCTTCAGCCGTTTTGATCTTGAAGCGCCAGTCTCGCCACGCGCCGAACTGCTCGATCGTCTTACTCTGTTTCTGCCAGTCTTCCAGGTTGCGCGGTGAGACTACGGAGAGACTTCCGCCCTTCTCCGGGTTGCGCTCGCCGAGCACAACGAGCCGATCGGGCTCCGGAAAGGGCAGGCTGCTGAGCAAGACTCCATTGACGAAGCTGAAGATTGCGGTGTTGGCGCCAATGCCAAAAGCGAGGATGAGAACAACAACAAGGCTGAACCCGGGATTGCGACCCAGAGTCCGAAATGCGTAACGCAGATCTTGAAACAAAGCTTCCATCATCCACCTCCCCCTCATTGCGCGAGAATAATGGACCGAGAATAGAAAATAGAAAATCGCAAATAAAAAATAGAAAAATTTCTATTTGCGATTTTCTATTTTCTATTCCCATACCCGCATCCCTTCGTCGTCATTCGTATCTCAGAGCAACCATCGGGTCCACTCTAATGGCCCGGCGCGCTGGGATGAAACAGGCTGCCAGAGCCACTCCCGCCAGAACCACCGAAGTCGCTGCGAAGGTTGTGAAATCCGTCGCGCTGACGCCAAACAACAAGCTCTCCATCACGCGGCTCAGCGCGAACGCGGCTATCAACCCGAGTCCCACGCCTCCAAGGACCAATGTCATCCCTTGACCGACAACCAGCTTCAGCACGTCGCTCATCTGCGCGCCCAACGCCATGCGCACGCCGATCTCGTGCGAGCGCTGCGTCACCGAGTACGACACGACGCCGTAAACGCCGATGGCCGACAGCAACATCGCAACCGCCGCGAACGCTCCAAGCAGCAACAGAGTGAATCGCGGCTCGGCGAGTGACACACCGACCAGTTGCTCCATAGTCATTACGTTGGACACCGCAAGGTCGCGATCGAGAGCCGACACCTGGCCGCGAATCGCCGCCGCGAGCGTCAACAGGTCGCCCTGCGTTCGCACCACAAGGCTCATTCCTCCTGCCGGATTTTGCGCGTGAGGGAAGTACATCGACGGACGCGCGTCCAGATTCAACCCAAAGAACTTCACATCGGAAATGACGCCAACAATCTCGCGCGGGTCTGACCCGCCGCCAAACACAAGCCGCTTACCCAGCGGGTCCTCATCGGGAAAGTACCGGCGAGCCATTGTCTCGCTTATCAGCACCGTCTTTGGAGCGTCGGCGTTGTCGGCTTCGCTAAACACGCGGCCGCGTAGCAATCGGATACCCATCGCTCGGAAGTAACCAGGAGTGACCGAGCTGTACCATGCCACCCTGTTCTGTCCAGGCTCGGCGGGTGCGCGTCCCTCTATCCCGAAATCACTGTCGGTACCGCCCCCGCTGAGAGGCAAGTTCGATACGGCTCCAGCAGATTGAACCCCGGGCAGCGCGGCTATGCGATCGAGAAGCTGTTTGTAGAAAGTGGCCGATTGATTCCGCTCAGGGTAGCGAGTGCGCGGCAACGCGACGTCGACTCGCACGACGTCCTTCGGGTTGAAGCCCGGAGCGACGCGTTGAAGGTTCACAAAGCTTTTGATCAGCAGCGCGGCTCCGACTAACAGCATCAGCGCGAGCGCGACTTCTGAGACGACGAGCGCACTCCGCACGCGAGCGCCGCGCGACGAGGCGCTTGTGTCACGGCCGCCTTCCTTGAGCGCGCTGTTAAAGTTCGTTCTCGAAGACAACAAAGCCGGCGCAAGACCAAACACCAGTCCGGTCAAAAGCGCGACCCCACACGTGAAAGCGAGAACGATGGGATCGATTGCGATTTCGTCCAGTCGTGGCGTCCCTTTTGGCGCGAAGCTAACGAGCAGATCTACGATCCAGAACGCCAGCAACAACCCAACCGCGCCGCCGGTCATCGCAAGCACGAGGCTCTCGGTCAAATGTTGTCGAATCAGCCGCGCGCGGCTTGCGCCAAGCGCCGCCCGAATCGCAACTTCCTTCTCGCGAGCCGCCGCCCTGGCCAAAAGCAGGTTGGCCACGTTGGCGCACGCGATCAACAACACGAGCCCGACCGCGCCGAGCAACACCAGCATCGCCGGCCGCACGTCTCCAACCAACTGCTCGTGAAGCGGGACAAGCGCCGCTCCCACTGCTTTGTTTGATTCCGGATACTGTTCGGCAAGCCGGCTGGTGAGCGCGGTCATCTCGGCGCGCGCGGCTTCAAGCGTCACACCTGGGTTCAGCTTCGCAATCACCCGCAGGATTACGCACCCGCGGCCGCAACCGGGAATCGCGGCAAGCGCGGGAGTGATCGGTCTCCAGATTTCGGTGTCCTTCAGGATCGGAAAACTGAATCCGCGAGGCATCACGCCGATCACAGTGTAGCTTTCCCCGCCGAGCGTCAGATTCTTGCCAACGATCGCCGGGTCAGAGCCGAACCGCCGCTGCCAGAGATTGTGACTCAAGACGGCCACTCGCTCGGCGCCCGCCTGGTCTTCATCTGGCCTGAAGCTGCGGCCAAGCGCCGGCTCGACTCCGAGCATTGCGAACGTGTCGTGTGAGACTGCGGCTCCCTGCAAGTCTTCCGGTTGGTCTTGCCCGGTGAGGGTTGGTCCCCATCCAACCAGCGCCGCGACGTGTTCGAAGGATTGAGCCTGATCCCGAAAGTCCCTGAAGTCGGCGGGCGCCGTCCACTCGTGCTCGGCGCCGCCGCGCTGTTGATGATTCTCCCAGACCATGATCAAGCGCTGTGGGTCGCGGTAAGGCAGCGGGCGAAGCAACACCGAGTTCACCACGCTGAAGATCGCGGTGTTGGCGCCAATCCCAAGCGCGAGAGCTAACAATGCGACGGCGGTGAATCCGCGATTCTTGTAGAGCATCCGAACGCCGTACTGCAAGTCTTTTAGCAACGCGTTCATTGGTTCACCTCATTGCGCGAGAATACGGGATCGAAAATAGGAAATCGCAAATCGCAAATCGCAAATAAAAAATAGGAATTTTCTATTTGTTATTTGCGATTTTCTATTTTCTATTCCCATACGCATCCCTTCCTCGTCATTCGTATCGAAGCGCAATCATCGGATCCACCTTCGTCGCTCGCCGCGCCGGAATCCAACAAGCCAGCAGAGCGACGGCCACAAGCAGCGCCGCGACTCCTGCGAACATCAGCGGATCAGTCGCGCTGACACGGAACAACAGGCTCGTCAGCAGCCGCGTCAGCCCGAATGCCGCGAGCACCCCGATCACTGTTCCGGTCAGCGTCAACATCATTCCCTGCCTCATGACCAGAAAGAGCACGTCTCGCGGACGCGCGCCCACGGCCAGGCGAATACCGAGTTCGTGTGTGCGCTGAGCCACCGAGTATGAGATCACACCGTAGATGCCAACTGCTGCAAGCAACAACGCCAACCCGGCGAAAAGCGCGATCAGCAATGTGTGAAAGCGAGGCCGCCCGACCGCGTCGTAGAGAAGCTGGTCGCCGGTTTTGATATTTGCGATGGGCAGATCTTTGTCGATGGCTTGCACAGCATCGCGCACGCCGGCGGTCAGGCTCTGCGGATTTGACGACGCCCGCAGGAAGAGAGAGATGGAATCCCACGACCACAGATTCTGCTCATAAGGCGCGTAGATGGTCATCGCATCCTCGGCGCTCAGGCCGTTATTCTTCACGTCGCCGGCCACGCCGACAATCGTGATCCAGGGCACGTCGGGTCCGAAATCTCCGAAGTGGATTCGTCCGCCAACCGCCTCACCGCCGGGGAAGTAACGCTGCGCCATTGTGCGATTGATAATCGCGACCGGCGGCGCATTAGTGTCGTCCGCCAATGAGAAATCTCTTCCGCTGAGCAACGGGATTCCCAGTGTGCGGAAGTGATCCGGACTGAGCAGAAGTCTCTCGGCGAGCGGGCGATTCCGATCGGGCGGGACGGGCTGGCCTGCTACTTCGAACACATCCACGTCGCCTACGTTCTCCGGCGGAACTGAGTTGCTGGTGCTCGCCGATTGGACGCCGGGCAAGCTCCGGACGCGTTCGAGAAGCTCCCGATGGAAAGCTACTCGTTTGTTTTTCTCCCCGTAGCGTGTCTGCGGCGGCGAGACCTGCACCGTCAGCAGGCCTTCGGGATTAAACCCCGGATTCACTTGTTGGAGCCGCACGAAACTCTTGACCATCAGCCCCGCCCCGGCGAGCAGCACAAGCGCCAGCGCCGTTTGGGAGATGACCAACAGCCCCCGCAGGCGCGCACGGCCGCGCGTTTCGGTCGAACTCCTGCCGCCTTCTTTGAGCGACTCGTTCAGGTTTGTGCGCGAGACTTGCAGCGCCGGCGCAAGGCCGAACAGAATACCGCTCAACAACGCAACGCAAGAGGTGAAAACGAGCACGCCCTTATCAATCCCGACTTCATTCATTCGTGGAAGGTTGCCGGGTTCGAGCTTGAGCAAGAGGTCGACGCCATACGACGCCAACAGCAGGCCAAGCGCTCCGGCTGCCGCCGCCAGCAACACGCTTTCAGTGAGCAGTTGCCTGAGCAGCCTGAAACGCGAAGCGCCCAAGGCCGCGCGTATCGCCATTTCTCTCTCTCGTGTTGACGCGCGCGCGAGCAGCAGATTTGCTACGTTGGCAGTCGCGATCAGCAACACGCAGCCGACTGCGGCTAACAACACCAGCAGCACCGGACGCAAGTTTCCGGTGAACACTTCCTTCAGCGGTTCCGCTTCGTAAGACCACCGCGCAAGCCCGCTGCCGTTTTGCGGATCGGGCCACTCGCGCTCGGCTTGATCGCGCAACGCGGTGAGTTCCGCGCGCACTTGCTGCTCGTCAATTCCAGGTTTGAGTTTGCCCACCAGACGCATGCCAAACGGGCCTCGGCGCTTTGGAGGACTCACTTGCAGAATCGGCCAGACCTCGACGGAACGTATGAACGTGAAACCGGACGGCATCACCCCGATGACCGTGTAGATCCTGTCATTCAGACTGATCGTGCGGCCGGTTGGTTCGGGATCGGAATTCAGATGGTGCTGCCACAGGCTATGGCTGATGACAGCGATCAGCGGCTTGCCCGGCTGATCTTCATCGGGCAGAAACGTGCGTCCCATCTCAGGCTTGGCGCCAAGCGCGGCGAAAAAGTCAGCCGACACCCGGAGCCCCGAGATGCGTTCCGGCTCGCGTCCGCCCGTCAGGTTCATGCGTTCGCCGGTCACCGCCGCCAGCTTCTCAAAGCTCTGGTTGTGCTGCTTGAGAATCAGAAAGTCGGCGTTGGAAAGCGTGAAGCGATTGCCGAGGTCCTGCCGATCGATCGTGACCCAGTACAACCGGTCTGGGTCGGTATAAGGCAACGGCCGGAACAGCACGCCGTTGACGACGCTGAAGATCGCAGTGTTCGCGCCGATGCCAAGCGCCAGAGTCGCGACGGCGATCAACGCAAAGCCCGGCTGTTTGAGTAACGTGCGCGCGCCGTAGCGCAGGTCTTGCCACAGTGTCTGCATTGGGCTCTCCTCACTCCTGACAATAGAAAATCGCAAATCGCAAATATCAAATAGAAAATTTGATATTTTCTATTTGCGATTTTCTATTTTCTATTTCCCGCATTCCATCCTCTTCCAAACAGAAACCAATTTCACGCGCACAACACCAGCAGGGTAGCGTCGTCCTGGAACTCGCCGCCGCCGAAACTGACCACCGCCTCGACGATTGAGTCTCGCAACGACTCAGCGTCAAGCTCTCGGTTCTCAATCAACAGTTCTATCAGCCGCTGTTCGCCGAATTCGTCTCCGATAGGGCTTCTCAGTTCAGTGACCCCATCGGTGAACAGCAACAACCGGTCGCCCGCTCTGAGCTCGATCTCTTCGTGTTTGTAGTTCCAGTTTGGAAATGGACCCAGGACTGCGCCTCCGGGCTCGAGCCGGATCAGCGAACCGTCGCGTCTTAACAGCATCCCCGCGTTATGACCGGCATTCGTGTACGTGAGCTTTTCATATTCGGCATCCACAATGCCGTAGAAGAACGTGATGAACTTGTCTTCGCCGATGCTGGCGGACACTACGCGATTGACCTTGGCGCACATCTCGGAGGGCGATACTGTTTCCGATGCGAACGCGTGAACGGCGGCCTGCACGTTTGACATCAGCAGCGCCGCCGGCATGCCTTTGCCCGATACGTCAGCGATGCACAACGCCGCCTTGGTGTCGCGAAAACTCAGCACGTCGAAGTAATCGCCACTCACCGAGCGAGCCGGTCTCCAGGCGCCTGCGATCTTGTAGCCCTCGATCTGGGGAATCTCGGTAGGCAGGAGCCGGCGCTGAATGGTCCGCGCTTCGACAAGCTCTCGCTCCTGTTCTTTCTTGATCAGTTGCGTTTCGCGCAACACGTGACCCATCTCGATCTGCGTGCGCAGGATCGAAAGCAGCCGGTTGTTCTCCCAGGGCTTCAACACGAAGTCGCGCACGCCTCGGCGCATCGCTTCGACTGCAAGCTCGACCGTGCCCCACGCGGTCATCACGACGATGGGCAGCGTGCTGTCCACGGCTTGAACTCGTGACAACAGGTCGAGCCCCTCCTGACCCGACGTTGTGTCGCGCGCGTAATTCAGGTCCATCAACAGCAGATCGAAATCGTGGGACTTCAAAGCCTCGATGACATCGTTCGGGGTGGACACCCCTTCGGTCTGATAGCCTTCGCCTTTGAGCAGAAGGCGCAGAGCTTCCAAGACATCGGGCTGATCGTCGGCGATCAGAGTGCGCGGAGCGGCAGGATTCAGAGCTGACATAACTGATACCTCGGCTCTTGCTAGCCAAGCCGCGTGCCATACAGTTGTGCTGGATAAATGCTTGAATACTTCAGGTTAACTGGGAGACTGATCGGGGGGTGTGTTCACATGCGGGAAAGCGTTTTCCCAGAAGTAGCCAAGGCTCTGGAATCGAGACTCAGACATTTTGGGGAGGCTGGAAGAACAGCTTGCTGATCAGGCAGGAGAAACCCGGCAGCAACGGAGACTCCAGGCGATCGTCGCTACGAAGCGTGCCCCAAAACTTCAAGCTCGTTCCATCGTGGCGATAAATCTCCACTTCATATTCTTGCCAGTTAACGATCCAGTATTCCCGCACTCCGCGCCGGCTGTAGAGCTTAAGTTTCGCTTGACGATCACGTTGCTGGTTGGAAAAGCCTGGCGATAGAACCTCAATAACCAGTTCAGGCGCAGAGTGGAGTTTTCGGTCTTCGCCCAACGCGGTGCTGAGTGTGCTCTGACTGATCCAGACGAGGTCCGGTGCTACATCATCATCTTCAGCGAAGATCAAGCCTGGCGCCGCGTTTACGACGCTGAGGCCGGTCTGCTCGTTCCATTCATCGAGAAACCGGAACAAGCGAAGACAGGCGTATTGATGATCCCAGGATGGCCGTCGTGACACGTACAGTTCTCCCTCGATCAACTCGTAAAGTCTGCCGTCCTCCGGCAAGACTTTCAGGTCTGCACTCGTTAGTTTGGGCAGAGTCGCCACGCTTTCAACTCCAGTGCGTCATTGACGCTGTTAAGGCGCCTTGATGGCGTGATGATATGTCGATCCGCAAAAAACCGCCATCAACCATTTCAATATTTCTTCACTCGCATCGCAGCGCAACCATCGGATCAACTTTCGTCGCGCGGCGCGCCGGGATGTAGCTCGCCAACAACGCGACCGCTACGAGCAACACTGACACGACGGCGAACGTCAACGGATCGGTCGCGCTCACTCCATAGAGCAAGCTCGTCATCACTCGAGTCAACGCCAGCGCTCCAGCGAGTCCGATCGCAACGCCTGCAACCACCGGCGCCATCCCGCGTCCGACTACCAGTTTGATCACGTCCGACGGCTGTGCTCCAAGCGCCACGCGAATCCCGACCTCGTGCGTTCGCTGAGTGACTGCGTAAGCCATCACGCCGTAGATTCCGACCGACGCGAGAACCAGCGCGAGGCTCGCGAAGATCGCCAACAACATCGCGTTGAACCGGCGAGGCGAAACTGAATCGGCGACGTATTGATCCATCGTCTTCACGTCTGTAAGCGGCTGGTCCTTGTCGACTGCCCACACCTCGTCGCGGATGGCCGGGATGAGCGCCTTCGGATCAATCGCGGCGCGCACTACGAGAGTCATGCCCGACGAAGGGAACTGCGGATAAGGGATGTACACGCAAGGTCTCGCGTTCGATTCGAGCGCGGTGTCGTGGACGTCTCCGGCGATTCCTACAATCGACAGCCAAGGCCGCGTCGAGTCTCGCCCGCCGAGCTTGATGCGCTTGTCGATCGGATACTCGTTAGGAAAAAATCGGCGCGCCCAACTCTCGCTGACGATCACGACTCCAGGTGAAGTTTGATCGTCTCGATCGGTGAAGCCTCGGCCTTTCAGAAGCGGGATGCCCAACGCGTTGAAGTACTCCGGACTGATCATTCGCCGGTCGGATACGAGATCGTCCGCTTCCGATGTCAGCACGCGGCCTTCGATTGAGAAGCCGCCCGCGTACACGCCTCCGCTCAACGGCGCCGATGAAATCAAGCCGGCCGACTGAATCCCGGGAAGCATCTCGACCCGATGGGTGACAGCCTGGAAGAAACCGATCTGCTGATTCGCGGTCGGGTACCTCGATCCGAGCAGAGCGATTTGCATCGTCAGCGTTTTATCCGGCTTGAAGCCCGGATCGACCTTGAGCAGACTCGCGAGGCTCTTGATCATCAGCCCCGCGCCGATCAACAGCACCAGCGACAGCGCGACTTCAGAAACCACCAGCAAGCTGCGAACGTGGTTCGAGCGCTGCGCGCCAGACAACCCGCGAGAACCTTCCTTGAGCGATTCGCTGAGGTTGATCTTTGAGGCCTGCAACGCGGGCGTCAGTCCGAAGATCACGCTGGTCAACAACGCGATCGCGACAGCGAAGCCGAGCACTCTGACATCGACGCTGATCTCATATGCGCGAGGCAAAGTTTCACGGCTCAGCGACAACATCGCCTTGATGCCCCAGAGACTCAGCAGCGTCCCCGCGACAGCAGCAGCCATCGAAAGCAGCAGGGCTTCGGTAAGAAGTTGGCGAACAATACGCCCGCGACTCGCGCCAAGCGCGGTGCGAATAGCGATCTCCTTCTGCCGCGCCGACGACCGTGCGAGCGACAGGTTGGCGACGTTCGCACAAGCGATCAACAACACAAGAGCAACCGCCCCCATCAGCACCAGTAGTGCTGGTCTCACGTTGCCGACCACTTGCTCGTTGAGCGGCACAACTTTCACACCGATTCCCTGGTTGCTGTCGGGATAGCTTTGCTCGAGCCGCTCGGCAATCGCAGTCATCTCTGTTTGCGCTTGCTCGCGGGTCGCGCCGGGTTTGAGTTTCGCCATCACGCAGAGCTGATGATTAGCGCGGCTCTTGTTGATGAAGTCGCCGGTCAGCTTCATCGGCTTCCACAAGTCCGTCTGTGTCGCAACTCCGACGAAGAACGGCAGCTCGTTGGCTCGCGGAAACTGAAAGCCCTCGGGCGCGACGCCGATCACGGTGTAGCTCTCACCGTCGAGGGTCATCGTCTTTCCTATGACATCGGCTTGCCCCGCGAATCGCCGTTGCCAAAGCGCGAGGCTTATGACGACGACCTTGCCCGCGCCTGGCTTTTCTTCATCGTCACGAAACGCGCGGCCGAACTTTGGTTCGGTTCCCATCAACCTGAAAAAGTTCGAAGAGACACTTGCGCCGCTGATTCGTTCAGGCTCGCCCACGCCCGTCAGATTCCAGCGACCCACACCGAGCGCTGAGACATATTCAAAGACGCTGTTCTGCTCTCGCCAATCCATGAAGTTCCCGTGTGTGACGGGAAGCGTATCGACTCCGATCTGGAATCGAGAATTGGTTTCCCACAGCATCACGAGTTGATCGGAGCCGGGGTAGGGAAGCGAGCGAAGCACCACGGCGTTGACTACAGTGAAGATCGCGGTGTTCGCTCCGATGCCGAGCGCGAGCACGATGACAGCAATAGCGGTGAACCCGGGAGTCTTAATCAGCGAGCGAAAGCTGTAACGAATGTCTTGAAGGATTTTCTCCATTGAACGCCTCACGCGCGATGGCGCGTGACGGCAATACTAGCGCAGGAGGTTAGCAGTGTGAACCCCCCGAGATGCCACCAGCTTGGGCTGAGGCGGCCTATTTGGACTGCGCCGCCCTATTCCTCATTGTGTGACTGTCGCATGCGTGGCGGCGCTTTTGGCTCCCGTTGGTTCCGCCCACGCAACACCACAGGCGTCGATCTTTGGGCTGGGCGTTTTTTTGTGCTCTACTCAAGCCAAAGCGCCGCCACGCATGC
>JBGQGO010000028.1:0-19288 GCA_041497455.1 Blastocatellia bacterium
ACACTGTGCTAAGGCTAACGTAACAGCCCGCCACTCCCGCATAAGCAAGCGCGTAGTTCGGGTCGATTGCGATTGCTTGCTCAAAGTACTCGATACCTTTCTTGCATCCTTCGGTTGTTCTTTTCTCTAAGAAGTAACGGCAAGACGACAGCATTCGGGCACCGCATCAGTTCAAGTCTTCGCTCTCGGGACAACATTCACAATCACAGACAGGAACACCACAAACGACCCGGGGCTTACCGACACAGCTCCGCCGCAGGTCGGCATCACGGGTCCGAATGGAGGCGAAATCGTCGACCGGGGCTCGAGCTTCACCATCTCTTGGAATGCTACCGATAACGTGGCAGTAACGAGCCAGGATCTGTTGCTTTCGACTGACGGAGGCGTGACGTTCTCTACAATCGTCGCAGGGCTCGCGGGTAACGTTAATCAGTACGCGTGGACCGCTCCAGTCGGTATTAACAATCAATCAGCGCGAGTGAAAGTCATCGCTCGAGATGCGGGCTGCAACGTAAGTGCCGATGTAAGCGATGCGAACTTCACTCTCTGGAACCCGCCAGCCAGTTTTACTCACGTGGCCGAGGCGCCGCTCTTTTTCACGGGCCAGGGACTTACTTCCACCATCTTTCTGACGAACACGTCTTCCAGCGCCGTGGTGGTTGAACTTGATCCCCATCAGCCGGACGGCAACGCTACCCAGAATCTCCCTTTCCAGACGTTGCTGAATGCCGGAGCGTCAGCCACGGTGGACATCGCCAGCCTGTATACGATTGGCGCGTCTCCCGAGAATCCTGCCGTCGCCGACATGATCGATGGCGGCATCCGGTTACGTCACAACGGCTCCCAGGACAAGGATGTTCGAGCGATCATTGTCGCGGAGCGAGACTGTACCGAAGAATTCACGACGCCCTTCACTTACGCCGCGTCTTCCCTATCGGCATCAGGAACGATGCAGTGCAGTCCGATGTATTATGTAGACAATGATACGGATGCCTTCGTGTCTTTCCAAAACGTGACGAACTCGGCCCAGACGGTGCAGTTGACCTGTTACTACGGCACCGGTGTCGCGGGAACACCTGGCGGCGAATTCAAGAATCAGCCCATCACCCTCGGTCCGCAGAAGACCCACGTCGTTAACTTGCGCAGCGTTTTGAGCGCGTTCGGCGGCGCCAAATGGGGCTCGATGACGGTTTTCACCAGCGCCCCGCAGTCAGTGATTTGTCACTCGGTCATGAGGTCAGTTGAGAAGGGCATCGCCTGGGATTGTCCGTTTGTGGATCCGGCCATGTCCGCAAGCACGACCAAAGTGGCCCAGACTGTCATGCTCGACTACAACAACAGTGAGAATGCCTACCTCATGGTCTGCAACATCTCACCAACAAATAGTCGAACCGTGACAGCATCCTTCAATACGAACAACGGGATCGTCATTCCGCCGGTGCAGGTGACCCTCGCGCCGGGCGCGCAGCAAATGATCACCTTGAACGCCCGGCAGCTTCTTTCACCGGGAGGCAGCACGGTTGCGGACGTGCGGCTGACGTATGCGGGCAGCCCCTCGGACATCGCGGCCGGGGGTTGCTCAATGACGGTGAATGAGGACCGCGCCATCGCTGTGAAGTCTAAGGAGGCGAGCGTCAATGATGGACGGCGCTTCACGAGCCCTTACTTCCGGTTCGATGAGTATGTTTCAGGGAGAATTCTGGTATCGAACCTCGGATCGAGCAGTATCAAGGTGGGCGCCCGAATGGTGTTAGCCAATTCGACAGCCAAACCATTGAAAACCCCGGCAGTCACTATTCCGGCTGGGGGGATGGCAACGATTGACCTTTCGAGCGTCGGCGATAGCGTCCCGGACAACGTCATCGCGACGGGCCGCGTCGACCTGATCCACAGCGGCCCTGCCGGAACGGTGACCGCCGCCGTCACCGAGTCTGGATGCTACAATTCTGCACAGGTAGTGCCACTTGATGGCGGAGTGCCTCTCGATCCATTGACGCTATTCCCCATAGCCGCGGTCGTCATACCAGGTGGATGCACCGAGGCAGGTGCGATCACGGACGGGACAGTAGTCAATCCGACTTTCACCAACCCCGGCGGATGCTTCGGGACGCTGATCCAGACGTTCGCCTCAGGTCCCAACACCTTCCAAACAACGATGTGCGTGCCGACTAACTGTGTCGGTGAAGTCCCGCTCGTTTATACGCCTCCCGGCGGCGGCGGCGGCACCGGCGACGAGAGTGATTTCACCGTCGTCCAGACGAGCGCGGCGGGCTTCAGCACGGGAGCTTTAGGGACACGCTTGAATCCCAACGGCACGACCCAGTTCACGCTGACCGCGAATGACCCTTTCCCCAATGCGCTTCTCCAGGTGGAGTTCACCGGGGGTGGAGCCAGCGTTCTTACCCAGGTCCAGGGGAATGGTGTGAGTACCTCTATCGCCGGAACCGGACCGGTCAATCACGCGTTTCTCGGCAAGGTGAAGAAGATTCTAGTGACCCAGTTGAATGCGGATGGCGCGCCTAATACATCGGTGCCTAGGGTCTTAAAAGCGAAGAACACCGGGGCGTACTTCGCGCTCGATAAGCCTGCGAGCATAACAGTCGTAACCCCCAATGCTGTACCTGTTACCGGCGGAACGGTAACGATTACTGGAACCGGAATCAAGACGTGGCAGTTGGGGAGCCCGCCAAACCAGGTAACCGTCAACCCAATCGTCCTGATAGGAAAGGCAAATGGGCACGACGAAATTCCATTCACAGTCATTTCGGTTCCGAATGAGAACTCCGTCATAGGTAATGTAGGGCCGACTCCGTCCACTATAGGCACCTGTGCGGAAGTGGGGGAAACGCCCTGTAAGACCATAACCGTGATCAACCCAGGTGGTAGCGATGGGGGTGGACGACCTGACCAGCCAAAAACTACTCACAATCAATGCGCCCGCTCCTCCGGTGATAGATGGGACTGCAGGCCTTACCGTGACTGGTCAGCCGGGACCAGCTAACAGCAACTCGATAGGCATGCAGAATATCAAAGAAGTGGGATTCACAGCCGCCTCACCTGTTACGGCGCGGATAGTTGGCAGAAACCTGAGCAGGGTCAGGATAGTCACGTTTGTTGGCGCGTCGCCGGTAGCAATCGGACCCTCGAACATCAAGAGCAACGGCACTAAGATTGAGGTTGGTGTCCCGGCTTTTTGTGTCACGGGTGCTGGCGGCTCAAATAGTGTGGCGGTGAATGTTGATGATGGGGTGAATCCGGTCGTATCGTTTGCCAATGGCTGGATCTACGTGGCAACCGGCCCCATACAAGTTTTTCTCCCTAACGTCCCACTGGGTGCCGTCGCGTTCCTTACTGGTCCGTGCGAGGATGTGGGAGTTAACCTTGGCCTGTTCCAAGGTGGGTTCGCCGCGACAGATTGCAATTTTCAAGTTCCTAGCTGTGTGAAAATCTCTTTTCCCACGGTTACGCAACATGGAATTGAGTCTGCCGTGTTCCCCAGCGCCAATATCGCGCTGTTCAGGTGGACCTCGGATTGCTCGGCTTGCCTGCAACACGGCACATTGCATGCCTCCTTCCCCGCAACTGCGACCAACTCGAAGTCGGGAAGCGGGGTAACCGTTTGCGCGCCTGCGAGCTGCACGAACTAGATGAGCGACTGCCGCCCATTTGCAATGGTAAGAGCCGAGCCGCGAACGGACTTGCGGCTCGGCCCTTCGCCCGCTTAGGAGGCTGTATGAGCGTAATCAAATTTGCGATTGCGGTTGGGATTATCTCTGCGTGTATTCTTCCGCCGTCGGCCGGTACCTCAGTTCACACCGCACAGCAAGGGACATTCTTCACAATGAGCCCGGTGCTGAAGAGGGGTGATCCCCGCTCGGGCGGCGGGACTTTCTTTGACTGCGATGTCTGCGATGTGAGAATAGCGGGAGAGCACGGGCTGAATGATTTGGGCCAGGTGGTGATTTCCGGTTTCGCGGGTAACTGCGGCTTCGGGGTGTATGTTGTGACGGGCAGGACAGGTTTCCCGGTGGTGGATGCTTGCCACCCCGCGCCATTCGGTCGTCTTGGGCTGTTCATCGGAGCAAACATCAACAACCAGGGACAGGTGGCGCTCAACATGGGTCCCACTGTAAATAACACCATCGTGGACATGATTCTGCTCTACTCGGGTGGGCAACTGAGCAAGGTTGTAGCCGATGGAGATCAGAGTCCAACAGGAAAGGTTTTCGGCGATTGTGGCTTCAGTTTACCAAGCATTAATGATCAGGGGGAGACAGCCTTCTCCGCTTGCTTTCAGGACGGTCAGGGCACGTTTGCCGGCAATGGAGTCTTTGTCTATTCGGGAGGTGTACTCCGAAAAATAGCAGTAGGACAAGACCCATCGCCTCTAGGCGGCGATTTTGCTTTTACTCTGGTCCCGCCACCGCGAGTATCGATGAACGACAGCGGTGATGTTCTTTTCGCGGCGGGCCAGATCGATCCCGACATTACTGTGCCGGAGCGGTTCGGACTCTTTCTTGCGACGGCCGATGGGATCAAGAAAGTTGAGCTTAGCAAGGATACAATGCCCAACGGTTCAAAGGCTGCCGACAACTCTCTTGGCGGAGGCACGCTGAATAACAAGGGGGATGTCGTATTCGGGCTTCGTCTTTCTGGTAAGCCTAAAGTAGGCTATTTCCTGTATTCGGGCGGTCAAACCAGCACGATTATTCTAGACGGCCAGACCACTCCGATTGGCGGAACATTCGATCTGACGCAAGAAGTAGAGGACCCATTCGGCCCAAAGATAAATGGCTACGGCGCGGCTGCTTTGATGGCAAACGTCACGGGAGGCAGTTCGCCTGAGGCTATCTTTCTAGCGTCACCGCGAGCAATCGTTAAGGTAGTGGGGATCGGGGACCTGCTGCCGACTGGCGAAAAGATCCGCAGCATAAACAGCTTCGCCCTGAACAATCTAGGACAGGTAGCTTTTTTCGCGAACGGCAGCGCCAGCATCTTGAACCCCAACCCGCTGGGTGTCTATCTGGCTACGTCTGTCCCGCCCGCAATCGGCTCAATCAAGCTAAAACACAAGAAGGGCGGGCTCCAACTCAGAGTCGACGGCAGCGCGATGATCACCAATGACACGGTTATCGAAATCAACGGCGTGCCCCTCGATGGAATGGACTACCCTTCCGACTTTCGAGAAGACGGTGGCTTCACGACACGGGTAGTGAGCCGCGATGCGCGGCTGGACCAACTACTCCAACCCGGGCAGACGGTCCAGGTGACGGTATTCAATTCGTTGACTAACCTTCGCAGCACGGCATTTAGTTTAACAAGGTAGAAGTGAAAAGTGGGGCGTGGACTCGCATGATTACACGCGCCCCTTTTGCGGAAGGATAAGACCGAACAGAGGTTCAGAAGGAGATCTAAAGTATGAGAAACCTTTTGTCTGTTTTCGTCCTGACAGCGCTAGCCCCTCTCACTGCGTCGGCACAAGAGACTCCGAAAGCGGAGCTTTTCATCGGCTATTCCTATCTCCACCTCGACGATGGGATGTCTAAAAAGTTAGGGTTCCTCTTTCCCACTGGAGGAAGCGCCAATGGATGGAACGTCTCGATAGACGGTAATGTGAACCGGTGGCTCTGGCCTGGTTGCGGACTTCAGCGGTCATTATGGTGCGATCAGGAGTATCGACTTCAATCGGCACTCATTTCTATTCGGGCCAAGGGTCTCCTACAGGCATAAAAAGTTCACGCCGTTCGCACAGATCCTGTTTGGCGGCGCCCACGACGAGGATCCAAACAACAGCGTCACTGCCTTCGCTTGGACAACAGGCGGCGGTGTTGATGTAAGCGTGTCGAAGCACTTTTCGGTAAGGCTGATGCAGATCGAATACGCCGGTGCGACTTCTCGCGGGTTGACTGAAAACAACGTAAGAATCTCGGCTGGTCTTGTTCTGCGTTTTGGTAAGAGGTGACGAACCGACCGGTCAGAGCAGCGGAGAACAACTTGCCGAGTGACTTACCGTCATGTCAATGTTCAACGGCAAGCCGATGATCACCAACGACACGGTGATCGAAATCAACGGAGCGCCTCTCGGTGCGATCGACTACCCTTCGGACTTCCGAGAAGACGGAGGCTTCACCACGCGAGTCATCAGCAGGGACGCGCGCCAGGAGCAGTTGATAGCGGCGGGGCAGACGGTGCAGGTGACAGTATTCAATTCGCTCACAAATCTAGGAAGCGCGCCCATGGCCTTCACCCGGTAGCAGTCAGTTAAACTCACGACTTCGCTTAAGAAGGAGGTATATATGAGACGCACATCGTTCTCGAAACGGGCTACCATCGTAGTAGCCGCGGTCTTGTTTGGATCGCCCTACGTGCCCTCAACTTTCGCTCAAAGCGGTTTCACGTTCACGCCAATTGTCAAACGACACGACCCGAGCCCCGACGGAAGAACGTTTTTCGACTGCGACCAATGCGCGGGTGAAATTCCGAGCAACAGCGCTTTCAACAACCGGGGCGATTTGGTAATCAGGACTTCCACGCAAGACTACTGCGACCTTGCAGGTTTCTTGATCTCGGGCGAGAACAGGATTACGTTGTCTGCCGGTTGCCGGCAGACTCCCTGGGGCGAGTTGCAGTTCAGCGATGCCTCGATCAACGATCAAGGTCAGGTAGTTTTCACTGCGTACAGTTACGTGGATAACCAGTTCAATAAGCTCTTGCTCTTTCTCTACTCAGACGGAGAGCTAACCCGCGTAGTCAGCGACGGCGACGCGACACCTGCCACTACTACCTTCAGCAGGGCCAGCCTTGTCCAGCCAGGAATCAACAATAAAGGTGATCTGGTGTTCGAAGGCTTTAGCCTGGATGGCCAGGGTATAGAAGGAGCGGATATTTACCTGTACTCGAACGGCGGCTTTCGCTCAATAGTCACTAGCGGCGCGCCCTCGCCTGTAGGCGGGGTGTTTTCATTCGTTCGTCTTATCTCCTCGCCGCAGATGAACACTAAAGGAGAGGTTCTCTTTTACTCCAGCGTGCTTGATAGCCCGAACTTTGCGAACGATGGGCTGTTCATAGTAACCGCCGATGGGATCAAGAAGATAGTGTCAGGCGGCGATACTCTGCCAACGGACAGGAAAGTTGAATACCCCGCTGGAAGCCTGAACGATAAAGGCGAGGTTGCATTCAGTTCAAACACGAACAATATCTACACCGAAGGCGAAGGTGGAATCTATCTATATTCCAGTGGGCAAATCCAAAAAGTGATGTTGGTTGGCGAACCAACACCAATCCGCGGCAAGTTTGCTCCTTTCAGCAAAGCAGATGAGTTTTATCCAGCACCAAGTCTGAACAACAATAGCGCGATAGCATTCAAGGCCGCGGTGAAGAATGGCAACTCACTGGTAGGGATTTTTCTCGCTTCGCCAAGAGCTATCATAAAAGTTGTTGCCGTTGGCGACCTGATCAATGGAGAAAAGATTGCCGGTATAGACACTTTCGCGCTGAACGATCTTGGGCAGATTGCGTTCTTCGCTCTCGACAAGCACAACAAGACACTTGGGGTCTTCAAAGCCGCACCTGTTGCACCCCTGATTGAATCGTTGAAACTGAAACACAGGCGTGGCGCGCTAGAACTGCGGGTGACTGGCAACGCGATGATCTCCAACGACACCGTTATCGAGATCAACGGCGTGGCCCTCACTGACATCGACTATCCTACTGACTTTCGACAAGACGGAGGCTTCACTACGCGAGTCGTCAGCCGAGACGGCCGGCTCGAACAGTTGATTCCCTCTGGGCAGACCGTGCACGTGACGGTCTACAATTCACTCACTAATCTACGCAGCGCTTCTCTGACATTTACGAGGTAAGCCCCAACGGCCCCGATTACCGGAGAGGCTCACTCGCCGAAGTTCAGGCGGTCCATCTTCAAAAATAGAGTCCCTTGCGCGAGAGACCCAGATCCTTCGCCGCGCGGGCGATGTTACTTGACGAGCGGCGAAGGGCCTCTTGAATCATTCGACGCTCCAACTCTTCCACCGCTGCGCCCAAGGGAATGCTTCTCCCGCGGCTGACACTGGCCGGCGTTCGCCCCAAGTTTTCCGTTGACAGCACGATCGTTCGTGTAGTAAAAAGCGAACGATCGTGCTACAGCAAGGGAGACTTATGAAAGCCGTAAGCGAGATCAGAACGCAGCAGAAGAAAGAAACCAGGGGCGCCAAGACCCGGCACGAGATTCTTCAGGCCGCCGTGCATATCGCTTCAGCCGAAGGGCTCGAAGGCTTGACCATCGGAGGCCTCGCCGACGAGCTGCACATGAGCAAGAGCGGGTTGTTCGCGCACTTCGGCTCGAAGGAAGAACTTCAACTCGCCATCGTGGCCAAAGCCCGCGACATCTTCGTCCGCGAAGTCGTCGATCCGGCGTTCAAGAGTGAGCGCGGGCTGGTCAGGCTTCTGGCGATGCTCGATGCGTGGCTCGACTACGTGGGTCGCAGCGTCTTTCGAGGCGGCTGCTTTTTCATGGCGAGCGCCATCGAGTTCGACAGCCGGCCGGGGCAGGTCCGCGACTTGATAGCCGAGCTTTCCCGCTCGTGGCTCGATGCGATCGAGAACGAAGCTCGTTACGCGCAGACCCTTGGCCAGCTCGACTCCCGCGTTGACACCGCTCAGCTTGCGTTCGAGCTTCACGCGCTGGGGCACGAAGCAAACTGGTACTACAACATATTTCAAGACAAGCGCGCCTTCGACCATGCACGGACCGGCATTCTCGATCGCCTGCGGCAAGGGGCTACTCCCAGCCTCCTAAAGTTGCTCGGCGAGAAAAGCGCCGCGCGAAAGACCATCACCAAAAGAAAGACAAAACGAAAGGAATCAAGATGAGTGACAAATCTCAGGACGTAGCATTGATTTTGAAGTTGTATGAACTCCGCCGCGAGGAGGGAATTCGCCGCGCGCGGAAATGGTATTTCACTGAGTTCAACCCGCAGAGCGCCGAGGACATTGCGAAGATATTCGCCAGCGGACACGACGGGAGCGCCTACTATCGAATGATAACTTCCTATTGGGAGATGGCCGCGTCGTTTGTGAACAACGGCGGAATAGACGAGAAGATGTTCCTGGACGCCAACGGCGAGCACGTCGGGGTGTTCTCGAAGATCGAGCCGTTCATCGAGGAGGTGCGCAAGGCCGTTGGCCTCCCGGACTACTTGCGCCAGCTCGAAACTTTGGTGAATAAAACACCAAACGCGAAGGAGCGGCTCGAGCGGCTGCGTGGAGTATTCGCTCGCTGGTCGAAGGTGGCCCAGGAGGCATCGGCAGCGAAGTGACGACCAACGCGAACGCCAGGGATCAGGAGCACAGGTAGTCAGGGTTCGTAGTACGGCCTATAAGGCGGAAGTTTGTAAGGCTGACGGCAAAGTGCGAAGACGCTACGAACTTCCGCCTGAAGGCCGAACTACGAACGTCCTGACAAACGGCCGCTGAGCTTGTACACGTGCATCAATGGCGGTATTATTCGGCCGCTTTTCCTGGGAGCGCAGGCATCCCTGCCTGCCTCGTTTCATCGCTTCGCGAGAGGAGGCCGGCATGAGCTTTCTAAGGAACGTGATCTTGCCAGGTCGAAGAACTGCCGTCATCGCCGTTGTCTTTGTTCTCGGCTGCTTCAGTAGCAGCAACGCGTTTGCCCAGTCGGCGGCAAAGCTCGAGATCAGGACGCTGTCATCGCGGCCCGATCTGGTCAGCGGCGGCGACGCGCTTGGCGAAGTCAAAGCGCCGGCGGGCGTTTCATTGAGCCAGATTACCCTGACACTCAATGGAAAGGATGTGACCGATCAGCTGAAACAGAGGCACGCAGGGATGCCTGCGCTCCCAGGGGACAATCCTGATCTCGGCAGCGTTCGTGGCGTGATCAGCGGCATGACGGTGGGAGATAACACATTGCGCTCGTCTATCAAATCGTCTGGCAGATTGCCCACGGCCGAGGCGAGTTTGAAGATCACAAACTATCCTATCGCCGGGCCGATTCTCTCCGGACCGTGTGCGACTTCAGCAAGCCCGGCGTCGAGCAGGTTCCGCTTAAGGGAACGTACCGGCGCTACTAACAGGGCGCTGAAAACTCTTTTCTCTAGCCCAGGCGTTTACGCCTGGGACTGCCCAGGCGTTTACGCCTGGGATGAGAGTGCGGCTTTTCTCTAGCCCAGGCGTTTACGCCTGGGATGGTAAAGGGCGGACTATCAAGCCCCCTTCAGGGGGCTTCTCGAGTCGGCTTGAGCCAATCAGCGCTCGCCTCAAGGCCGCCTGGAAGCCCCATAAATGGGGCTAAACACGGAAACGGCCCACTGTCATCCCAGGCGTAAACGCCCTGGGCTAGTGAAAAGAGAAAGGGTAGTCGCTGCACTGTCATCCCAGGCGTAAACGCCCTGGGCTAGTGAAAAGAGAAAGGGCAGTCGCCGCACTTCCATCCCAGGTGTAAACGCCCTGGGCTAGTGAAAAGAGAAAGGCAACCGTGCGGCCTTTGAAGCGGCTACCATATGCTTGCGATGGCGCTAAGGAGCTTCGGCGTTCAGCTCGAGCCTGGCACCACTGGTTTCCCCGCGGGGTCCGGCGGCAAGCGCGGAGTAAAGCCGAAGGGCACAGGAGGAGTTCCCATCCGATTGAGGGCCCCGAGGATTGAGCCGGTCTCAGAGGCAGTCTGGTCCCAGGAGGAGCGCGAGCTATTGCTCCCTGTAAAACAACAGCGCGGGTACATTCTCAACGTCTACGCGACGCTGGCGCGTCATCCGGCGATGTATAGACCCTGGCTCGGTTTTGCGCGGTATATTTTACGAGAGTCCAGCCTGCGTGCCCGGGAAAGAGAGATGTTGATCTGCCGCATAGCGTGGCTTACCGGCGGAGAGTATGAGTGGTCGGCACATATCCGGCTCGGGAAAGAACCTGGCCTGACGGATGATGAGATCGCGCCTCTTGCCAAAGGGCCGGACGCTCGCGGCTGGCCTGCTTCCGACGCGGTTCTCGTGCGAGCGGTTGACGAGCTGCACTATGACGCCTTAATCAGCGATGCGACGTGGACTACGCTCGCGAAGCGCTTCGATACCCATCAGATGATGGACCTGGCCTTTACCGTCGGCGCCTACAAGTTGCTCGCTATGGCTCTCAACAGCTTCGGTACTCAGTTGGACAAAGACATGCCGGGGTTTCCGAAGCGGAGATAAAACGTGCGAGGAGCAGTACGGAAAGAGAAGGTCACCGCGAGAGGAGTAGGGTTGCGCATTGAAGTGGTTGCACAGACGCTCGAAAACTATGCCCGGCGAGGGGTCTTCCGCGGTTTCAGCCGTGGACCGGTCAAGAACGGCAGGGCGGCGTTCAGAATGGTGTGGCACCGGGATCGCGTTTTCGATTTCATATTCGACGCCAATCGGGGAACAATGCGCTTCCCGGTGGTGTTGCCGGACGTTCCCGCCGACTCGAAGATGTATTTGGACCTGAAGGAGTTCATCAAGTCGCGCCAATCCGGGGAACTCCCAGACCATCGCCGGATCGACCCCAGAAAAGCGCAGGTCGGCTCCTACGTTCGGAGTGGTAACGTGTCACTCACACTGACAGTGCGGAACGGTGACTACCGGTACGGCGCGCAAAAACTCATCAACCTGGTGCACGAGATCTTTCTGGTGTTTTTGGCCGACGGCCACTATGAATACATGATTGAAGCGTTCGATTTGGATCCGGACAGAATGTAAGCGGCCGCATTGATTCTAAGGTTCGGTGGTGCGAGGATGTCGCAAACAAGGAGCTGTCAGATGACGCGACGAAAAGCGGTCCTGGTGATACTGCACATAGTTGTGATTTCGTATGCAATCTTCGCGAGGGGGACTCTTTCGCATTACTACAAGGAAGCTCAGAACCAGACCGGGCGGCTGACTTCCGAAGAGGCCAAAACACTGAAGAGCCCGGTTCCATTCAGCAAGGAGTCGATCGCCCGCGGCCGCGCTATCTTTGCGCGCAATTGCACCGCGTGTCACGGAAACGATGGAAAGTCCGAGGTGGATGTAGTAGCAAATGCCACTGATCTCACCGAGCCGAAATTGTGGCGAAGTGGAACTGCCGAGGGTGAAATATTTCGGAGCATCAGAGACGGGGCGGGGGACACCATGCCGCCGTTCAAGTCTCAGCTCCAGAAGGAAGAGGACCTGTGGCATCTGGTGAATTTTATTCGCAGCTTGTGGCCGGAATCGATGAGGCCAAAACTGCAGTGAAGGCACTCAAAACCAACCGCCCCTGAAGGGAGCGTATGGAGGAAGCGGACATGAGTAAGAAGAATTCGAAAGACAGCGACGTCACAAACAGCGCGAGCACGACGAGGAGGAAGTTTCTGCTGACCTCTGCGGCCGGGGCCGGCGCAGTAGTCACAGCGATTGGAGCTAACACCAACGTGTTCGCCGGCGTAGGCGCGAGCATCCCGTCGATCCGAATCCCCAAAGAGATTCCTGACTCGTTGAACGAAGCGCCAAAGCCGGGTTCATTCGAAGGGAAGGGTATGACCGGCGCGGAGGTTTTCGCCAAGCTCTGCAAAGAGGAGGAACTCGCGGCGCTGTTCTGCTGCCCCGGAAACTACACTGTGATCAACGCTATAGCGGCGGCAGGCATACCCAGCTACGGAGGGCGAACCGAAGGGGCGATGTGCGCTGCCGCCGATGGGTTCTCACGCGTGACCGGTGAGGTTACGGCCTGCTCGGGCACGGAAGGTCCCGGGTTCACGCACATGATCATGAACATCGCCTCAGCCGCCGCAGCTCGCACGCCGCTGCTTGTCTTGGCCAGCAACATGCAGATAGCGGGAGACGATCGCGAAGCGTTCATCCAGACCGGCTACCAGCAGCCAATCACGACCGGCATGAAGAAGTACGGGAAGCGCCTGATCGCACCCGACCGCGTGTGGGAGTACGGCGGCTACGCGTTTCGCAATATGAAGTCCGGCATACCCGGACCCGTTCACCTGGATTTCCCAGGTGAAGTTGCGAGGGCTCGCTTTACGGATCCAGCCGGGCTGAAGGATTACTACACCAAAGACAAGTACCGCAGCGAATCACGGGCTCATCCTTCTAGTAAGGATGTTCAGAAGGCTGTGGACATGATTAGCAAAGCCGAGCGACCTCTGCTCATCGCAGGGCAGGGTGTGTTTCAGCGCAAGGCCTGGGACGTGCTCAAAGAACTCGCTGAGAAAAGCGACATTGCGGTCATCACCTCAGGACCAACGCGGGGTCACTTCCCGGATGACCATCGCTTGTCAGCCAGTCTTACGCCGGACGCGCTTATGAGCGCCGATCTGGTGATCTTCGTGGGCCAGTACTGCATGCCGAGTCCCGGCGAGTTTCGCTTCAACCCTGACGTAAAGGCGATTCGAGTTCATCCGGTTCAGGAAGACCTGGGAAGAAACTGGCCGCTCGAGCTTGGAATCGTCAGCGATGAGAAAGTGTTCCTGGAAGCGCTGGCAGGCAGCATGCCGACAAAGAAACGCGACGCCTGGGTAGCGGAGCTGGCGGCGGCGCGGCAGAAGTACGACAAGATGATCAACGATCAGTACGAGCTTGGGTTGAAGTACAGCCACGACACCGAGCATCTTCATCCTGCGGTAATTGGTAAGGAAGTCCATGACTTTCTTTACAAGGGCGACATCGACCCGAAGCAGACCCTGACCGGATTAGGTGGTTGGACGATCGGGAATTTCACGGGCCGCTGGTTGAGGGCCTTCCGTCCCGGACAGGGCGTCGTTTGTCCGTATCAGTACGGCGCAATCGGTCCCGACCTCGCAATGGTGATTGGCGCGAGCGCGGCGGTGCAGCGAGGCGTCGGGCCGCAGGCTCCTTACAAGGGCGCCCCCGCGCTGTGCGTCACCAGTGATGCCGGAATCGCTTACAGCATGTTTGAGCTGGAGACGGCAGCCAAGTACAAGATCCCTGTCGTCGCAGTGATCTACAACAACAATTCGTGGGGTATGTGGCCTAGCGCAGTGACATCTGCACGTTCGATGCACATGTACATATTCCAGGAAAACCTGCGCTACGACAAAATGGCTGAGGGGTTGGGCGTGCGGGGCGAATATGTCCGAACACCGGAGGAGTTCCGCGAAGCCCTGAAGCGCAGCTATCAGGTTGCGGCGAAGGAGAGTCTGTCTACGCTGATCAACTGTCAGGCGCTCAAAGAATTCACGTCGGGTAAGGACTACCCGCCGGGGAATGCGATGAATCCCGAGCCCGGCTGCGGCGCCGTGACCCACTGATCCAGAGTGAGGCCGGAATGATTTAGGTTTGGGTTCCACATAGTCGTCGTCCTTGCGGGAACGCAGCCAGGCGCGTTCTCAGATAAGAACAGCAGTTCCTTTAGGAACGACCTGTTCCCCAGCGACAAACGGTCTTCGGGGGAGGAGGCCGCTCCTCGTACGAAGCTAAGACCTCAGACTCGAACAAGCTCTGATGCAACATAGGAATATCAACACTGAAGAATGGTCGCGAATGGCGATTGATTCTCTTTTTGAGCGCGGAGTGCTTCCCGATTGGCGCGAATTCGCGCAAGCCTTGCAGCGGGATGTTAACCTCGCCAGCGAAACCCTGCTGATGTGCGAGCGCCATCCCAACAAAGCTTCGGCCGCGCTTGCCCGCACACTGGCGGAGCATTTTCACCCTGAACTTCTTCGGCGGTGACCATCACGATGACCAACAGCCCGAACCTACTTTCAGGATTGCGCGTGATCGATTGCGGCACTTACATCGCCGGGCCGGCGGCGGCAACCATGATGTCCGACTTCGGCGCCGAGGTCATAAAGATCGAGCGGCCACACGGCGGCGATCCTTATCGGTACCTTTCATTCCTTCCGGGTATGGCCGCCTCCGAACATAACTATTGCTGGCTGCTCGACGCGCGAAACAAAAAGAGCCTCGCGGTCGATCTGCGAGATGAGGCCGGGCGCGAGGTGCTCCGCAAGCTTGTTGCGACTGCGGACGTTTTCATCACCAACTACCCGCCTGATCTCGCGGACAGATTTCAGGTGCGTTACGAAGATATCGAGCCGCTCAACTCCCGGCTGATCTACGCGCAGATCACGGGCTACGGTGAAGAGGGCAGTGACGGCAACAAGCCGGGCTACGACACGACGGCCTATTGGGCGCGCTCAGGGTTGACGGGATTCATGTTCGATTTGACGGTTGCGACTGGAGCAACGCCGTGCGGAACCGGCGACCACCCGGTGGCGCTCGCGTTGTTCGGCGCGATCATGCTGGCGCTGTATCAACGTCAATCGACCGGGCTTGGCTCCAAGGTATCAACATCGCTGATGGCGACCGGAGCGTGGAGCAACAGTTGCCAGATTCAAGCTGCAATGCTCGGCGCCAAGTTCCCGCCTAGGCGAACGCGCTTCACCTCGCTAAACCCGTTGGTCAACCAGTATCAAACCCGCGACGGCCTGCGGTTCATGTTTTGTTGTCTGGACACGAAGTACGATTGGGGCCGAGTCTGCCGCGCGATCGGGCGCACCGATCTGATCGACGACCCGCGTTACGCGACCGCAGAAGCGCGATTCGAAAACGGAGAAAAAGTAGTCGCGCTGCTGGATGAAGCTCTCGCGACGAAGGATATGGCTGAATGGCAAGTGTTGTTTGACGAGCAGAATGTGATCTGGGGTCCGATCCCGACTATTGACCGAGTAGCGGCGGACTCGCAGATGAAAGCGAACGGCGTTTTCGCCGAGTTTGATCATCCGCAACTGGGCAGCGTTCCTACGGTCAACAACCCGATTAACGTGAACGGAGTTGCGAAAGAAAGGCCGAAGCTTGCTCCTGAAATAGGTCAACACTCGCTGGAAATCCTGACCTCGCTAGGTTATGAGGATGGCGCAATAGAGGACCTGATGCGTCGGGGTGTGATCGCGACACCGCGATGATGGATACATGAATGGAATCGCTGTGCAAGGTTGAGCTCACGCTTGACGATCACGATGAGCGCGGATGCGTGGCGCGGATCGTCGTCGATTATCCAGCGCGGCTCAATATCCTGAACAGCGAGTTGATCCGGCAACTGACTGCCGCGGTCGAGAGTCTCGCTAACAATGAGCGGCTGAGGGTGGTGACTCTAACCGGAGCCGGCGACCGAGCTTTCATCGGCGGCGCTGATATCAACGAAATGGCCGCGCTCGACAATTCTCCAACGCTCGACAGATCTTCCACGCTCGAGAAGTCTTCCGCTCGCGGTTTCATTTCCAGATTGCATAGCGCCTGCGCCGCGCTCCGCGACTCGCCCGTGCCGGTGATCGCCAGAATCAACGGCTACTGTCTCGGAGCGGGATTGGAGATCGCCGCTTCGTGCGATCTGCGGGTCGCCGCCGACCATTCCACTTTCGGGATGCCCGAGGTCAAAGTCGGCATTCCTTCGGTCATTGAAGCCGCGCTCCTGCCGCGATTGATCGGATGGGGAAAGGCCGCCGAGTTGATTTACACCGGCGAGTCGATCTCGGCGTCCGAGGCTCTCGGTTGCGGACTGGTCGAACGAGTCATCCCGCGCGAGCAGCTTGATCAGGCCGTGGATCGATGGACGCAAGCGATTCTGCAAGCCGGGCCGCGCGCGCTCCGTTTGCAAAAGGCGTTGATGCGCGAGTGGGAACGCCTGCCGCTCGATCAAGCGATTGAGCGCGGCATAGAATCGTTCGCCGCTGCCTACGAGACGGACGAGCCGCGACGATTTATGGAGAGATTTCTGGCGCGCCGGCGGAAGTGATTGCCTAAGGACCCCAGCCGGGAGAGGGTGTGCAAGACCTCCGATGGATGCCACCAGCTTGGAGACCGTGTCCTATGAAAGGGGTTGTCGCAAGAATCCCCAACCTTGAAGAGGGGTGTTAATGAGAGGACAACGAATCATAGCAACCTCAACGAGACTCTGCCGACTCCCGAGACACTACCGATTTCAATGTTACCCCCGGCTACCGATACATTCCCAAGTACCACACGATCAACTGCTGCCCGGCGAATAGAGCTATTATTGCCGCCGGACCCAGAAACACCCCAAACGGGATTTGCATTTTCATACTACCACCGCGAAAGATCAGCAGCACGCCGACAAGCGATCCAAGCAACGACCCGATGAAAATAGTCAGCAGCGTGAGCTGCCAGCCGAGAAAAGCTCCGACCATCAGCATCATCTTCACGTCGCCCATCCCCATTCCTTCGACGTGCCTCAAGCGGTAATATGCTTCGCGCACTAACCAGAGGATCCCGCCGCCAACCAGAGCGCCCAGCACGGACCCAAACAAGGACAGAGCCCAGAGCGGCGCTCCCTCGAGTCCGAATAGCCTGGGCGTGTGAGACAGGATCCACGGGTCCGGAGCGGCCGCGCGCAAGACAAGCAGCAGAACCAGACCAGGATATGTGATGGCGTTCGGCAGTAGCTTGTGGTGCAGATCGATAAACACCAGCGGCACGATCAGCGAAACAAAAATTATGTCGGCTATCAGCGGAAGCCAAGACCCGCTGATGATCTGATCTTCGTGGATTATGAAAAGAACAAGGTAGAGGCACGCGACCAATAGCTCTACCGCCGGATATATCGCCGAGATGCGCGTGCGGCAACTTCGGCATCGTCCTCGAAGCAGGATCGCGTAGCTGACGACCGGAATGTTGTCATACCACTTGATCTCAGCGTTGCAGGAAGGGCAATGTGAACCAGGGAAGACGATGGACTCGCCCAGCGGCAGCCGGTAGATGACAACATTGAGAAAGCTCCCGATCAGCAGGCCAAAGACAAAAACAACAAAAGCCATGAAGTACGGCGAGAGATCTTCCATCGGCGCCTTTCTTGTTGAGATCACTGCCCGGATTAATTGTGTTCTTCAATCCGCGAAGCCCAATGTGATCAATGAATCGTGATCGATGGATTGATACAATCGATCTTCTGGATTAAATTAGCGCGGCGCAGTATTGTCAAGCTTGGCCATTGCAGTAGGTCACGCACTGGGGTGATTAAGAGTGGTATTCGCGCCGCTCGCATCAGCCACTTTGTTTGGGAGTCGTCCGAGTCTCAAGTCCAACTATTAATCACACCCGTGACGCACTTTTGTTCGCGCGACGCCCTCGAAGGTTTTCATGAAGATCCTCCAGGTTTGCTCGGCAAGCGAGATGGGCGGTGGAGAGGTTCACGTCGCCGACCTTGTGCGAGGTCTCGCGAGCCGCGGGCATGCGGTGTATCTGGCGGTCAGACCGGCGAGTCCCCTGCGCGGGCCGCTCGCAGGAGTGATTGCATCGTGGCACGAGATGCCGCTCAGGAACTCGCTCGACCTTCAGTCCGCGCGCGAGATCGCACAGCTTGTCCTTGAGCACGGAATAGACATCGTTCACGCGCACATGGGACGCGACTATCTCGTGGCGGCGCTCGCTTGCAAGCAAGCGGGCGATGTGAAGCTGGTTCTGACGCGGCATCATTATTTGCCGCTCAAGCGAGGCGCTCTATATCGCTGGATGCTTCGCGATGTTGCTGCCGTAATCGCGGTGTCGGACAGCGTTCGCGAGTCGGTGATCGAGCGCTTGCAGCTACCCTCCGAGCGAGTGCGGATTCTGCCGAACTGGATCGACCCAGAACGTTTCAAGCCTTTCGATCGCGACGCCGCCCGGGCTATGTTTAGGGTCCGGTCCAACATTGTAGTCGTGTGTATCGGTCAGATCACCCAGGCAAAAGGTCAGGAGGAGTTTGTTCGCGCTGCTGCGAGCCTCGCGCGCATCAGGACTGATGTAGAGTTTCTGATTGCCGGGGAAGAGCACGATGAAGGAAAACCGTTCACGCAGTATCTGGCGGGGTTGGCGGACTCGCTCGGTTTGGGCGACAAGCTCAGATTTCTCGGGCGCGTGAGCCACGTCCCTGAGCTGCTCGCCGCCGTCGACGTCGTGGTCGTGCCGTCGTGGGACGAAGGCTTCTCGCTCGTGACGATTGAAGCGATGGCCGCTCGCCGCGCTGTGCTTGCGTCAAACGTCGGAGGCATCGCCGGCATCATCAAGGACAACGTGACCGGGTTGATGTTTCCGCCGCGAGATATTCACGCGCTTACGGACAAACTGCTTTGGCTGGTGTCGGACGCGCCGCTTCGCGAGCGATTGTCCGTCCAGGGCCAGCGTGATGTGTACACGCGCTTTGGCCGCGAGCAGATAATCGACCAAATCGAGGTGTTATACATGGAAGTGATCGGGGAAGGGAAGAGTGAAACGTGATGCGTGAGTTATTTGGACTGCGGCGGCCCTCTGTGCGTTGACGCCGCTTTTGCTAACGG
>JBGQGO010000029.1:0-19279 GCA_041497455.1 Blastocatellia bacterium
GATAGGCGGGAACATCCGCGTCGACAATATCCACAATGACAAGCGTTGGTCGAGCCTAGCGCGCAGCCTGAACCGCGCAAGCCCATACGCCGCCAGCGTCCCAAGCGTCACTGCGCAAATGGTCGACAGAGTCGCGACAGTGACGCTCGTTATCAGGTATCGCCCGAACGAACGCGTGAAGAACGCATCGTAGTAGTGAGCCAGTGTCGGAGCGAACTGGAACCATCGAGGCGGCGTGGCGAACTGATCTACATCGCTCTTGAGCGAGATGGTCACCATCCAGTAGACCGGCGTGACCGCCGCCAACACTGAAAAGCTGAGCAGGACGTACTTCGACCATCGCGCAAGCCTCGTTCGCCATTTACCGGGCCGGTTTTGCCTGGCGGTGCCTTGCGACGTTGCGGCTTTGCGTGCGGGATACTGTCCGCTCAAACCACCTCCTGTTTTTGAAGCAATCGAATGTACCCGACGCTTACGATGTTTGTTAGCACCAGCAGCACAAACGACATCGCCGCCGCGTAACCGAAATCAGAGAAGCGAAACGCCGTACGATAAATGTACAGGCTCACCGTTTCGGTCGAGAATCCCGGCCCGCCCTCGGTCAGTATGAATATCTGATCGAACACTCGCAGCAGGTCCATTGTGCGAAGCAATAGCGCAATGAGTATCGCCGGCTTTAGCAGCGGAAGCGTAACGTGACGAAACGTCTGCCACGCGCTCGAGCCGTCGATGACCGCGGCTTCATAAGGCTCTTGTGGGATCGCTTGCAGCCCGGCGAGCAGCACCAAAAACATAAACGGAGTCCACTGCCAGATATCGACCGCGATGACCGACGCGAGCGCAAGTGTGGGCGACGCCGTCCAGGTCAACGCCTCTGTGCTGACTCCCGCGCCCTTGAGCGTCCCGTTGATCGCGCCGAAGTCCGGGTTGAGCATCAATCGCCAGACCACTCCGACCACGACCGGCGGCAGCATCATCGGGATTAGCAGCGCGCTTCGAAACAGCGATCTTCCGCGCAACGGCCGGTCGAGCAGAACCGCGAGCCCCAGCCCGAGCAGGAACTCAAACGTAAGCGCGACCGCCGCGTAGATGAATGTGTGAGCCAATGCTTCAAGGAAGAACTTGTCATTAGCTAGCCTCGCGAAGTTTGCAAAGGTCCAGCGCGCGGCATCGCCCGAGCCGGTTTGAAGGCTGATCTTCACCGCATAGATGAGAGGATAAATCGAAAGCGCCACGAGCACCGCGATAGTCGGAGCGATCAGCAAGTAAGGCAGCGACCTCTCTCTGCTGACGAAGTTATTCATGTTCGGACCGTCTGATTTAGGTTGAATCATCCTGCTCGAACTCTTGCCGCGTGATGGCGTAGTACTCGACGTCGCCGTTGTAGAATCGCGCGTCTTTCACATATCTGAGCCCGATCTTCTGGATCACCCACTGTGACGCAACATTCTCAGGATGCACAACGGCAACGACGCGATCGAGACCGAGTTCTTCGGAGCCGTGTTTCAAGCCCGCCCTTGCCGCTTCGGTGGCAAGGCCGATGCCCCAGAATCGCTTCGCGAGCCGATATCCGAATTCGATCTCGGAGGTGTTGTCCAGATACAGCAATCCACAAAAATCGGCGAACTCGCGCGTCGCCCTATCGACAACCGCGCACAAACCGAACCCGTGTTGGTCCCAATGATCGAGGATAGCGTTGAGGCGCATTTGGGATTGCGCCCTCGTCTGAGGCTTGCCGTCGCCGATGTATCGCATCACTTCCGCGTCGGTGTTCATCGACGCGAAGGCATCGAGATCATTTGAGCTGAACGGCCGCAAATAGACTCGCACAGTCTCAATGGTGCGCATAGCGAAGCCTTTATGGGCGGCCCTCTGTGGCCGCCCTTCTCGAAGAAGCCGCGGTTGCCCGAGCGAAGAGGGGCGGCCACGGAGGGCCGCCCCTACAAGGCTAGCTACCTATTTCGCTCTACAATTTTCGCGATCTCGGCGTTAGCCTGATTCATCGCCTCTTCCGGCGTCAGCTCGCGGCTGTTGGCTCGCGACAGAAATATTCCGAACACGTTCTCGATCTCGTTCCACAGCGGAGTGCGCGGCCGAGGCTTCGAAGTCTCTAGCGAGCGAAGCTGTGCCGGGTAAGCCGGAAACTTCGCGAGAAGCTCGGGATCATTGAACACCGAACGGCGCGTGGGCGGGTTTCCGCTGAGAGCGGACTTCTTCATCTGTTCGGCAGTCGTCGCCCAGAGCAAGAACTCGAACGCGGCATCTGCGTTTCGAGAAGCTCGAGGGATCGCGATCAGCCAGTTGCCGATTTCGGCTCGACCTTCGGCCTTTGCGCCCGGCATCGTACCGAAGTTCATCTTACCCAAGACTTTCGTTCTTGCCGGATCATTGAACGCGCTGATCCACACGGGCCAGTTGATCGACATTGCCGCCGTCCCTTGAAGCAAGTGCGCAGAGACCTCGCTCGCATTGAAGCTCGCATAGCCGGACGGTGCATACTTTCCTAATTCAACCATGAATTTCAGCGCGCTGATTCCCTCCTGACTGTTGACCGCAGGCCGGCCGCTCGCGTCAAACATCTCCGCGCCAAACGACCAGAAGATCGGCATGAAATCAGCCACCGCGGAATTGCCGCGCGCGGCTCTCATCACGTAGCCATGTACTCCTCCTCCGCCGGGCGCTCCGCTCCGCTCGCGCTCATCGATAGTCTTCGCCGCGGTCAGCACATCATCCCACGTCGCGGGGTCTTTAAGGTTGTGTTTCTCAAACAGGTCTTTGCGATAGAAGAACAACTGCGAGTTGCCGACATAGGGCAACGCGTACAGCTCTCCGCTCTCATAAGGATGCTTACATAGAGCGATGGATGACGGCACGAAATCCCCATCGGGTCCCGCCTGCCCGCGCTTTTGATAGAGCGGTGTCAGGTCGGTAAGAAGGTGCTCGTTTGCGAATCGTGGGAACCAGGGGTCATCAAGCATGATCAGGTCGTAAGCGCCCGTCGCCGCCCTGAGATCGATCTGTTCCTTTTCGAAAAGGTTGTCGTAGGGGAACTCCGCTATGTTGACGTGAACGCCCCTGAGAGCTTCGTAGTCGCGAGCGGCTTGCTTGAGAGCATCGCCCTCGACGCCCGAGTTGACGGCCAGAGTAAGTTCCTTTGCTCCGCTGCCATTGTCTTTGCAGCTCGCGAGCGGGAACGCCATACAAGACAGCACGAGTATGGCTAGCATTCGTGCTGCGCGGAATCGCAACCTGTTCTTCATATCTTGTCTTACCCTGAAGGTCGGCGCAGATTTGTCCTTTCTTAGCGGCTTCAGCTATTCGCGTTCCGGTCTGCGGGCTTGCGGTGCAGTCACCGGCCGCTCCGGCTAGCATTCTTGTTGGCAGCCGATTGATTAGCCTTGGCGACCGGCGCGGACTGAGTCCCGCTTATGATGTCCGCAAAAGAGCGAAGAGCGCTCGCGAAGCCTTCAATCTGCTGCTTTGCTTCCTGCTGTGTAATCTTCTTCATCCCGGAAGGCACATCGAACTGTGCGCGATCGGGATTAAGCTGAACGTCACGCGCTTCGACAATCACTCGCGACTTGTTGCCCGACGGCGCCGCTGTGTTCAGCTCAGAGCGAAGCGGCAGCCCGGTTTCTTGATCCGCAAAGATCACGCCATCAGTTTGCGCTGAAGTACCGGCCGCCGGGGTTAGCCGATACTTGATCGCGGTACGTCCGTTGACTGGCTCGAGACCGAGGCTTTCATTCTGGTGAGGCCTCAAGCGCTCGGCAATTGAGTTCGGGGTCAACACTTTGCCCGGCTCGAACCCGAAAGCGTTCGGCGTAAGCTCGACGTAATGTTTGCGCTCGAACAGCACCAGGTACTTCAAGCCTGATTTTTCCAGGTACACGATCTGACCCAGCGGCGCGGGGAATACGAATGCCCACCGCCGATCAGCTCCCACCTTGGCGAAGCTGAGTTGCTGCGTCAACATCGGAGCGGGAGCTTCGGAGGCCGTCTCTTGAATGCTGATTGTCATTGCAACGCTGTAACGTTCGGGCTCTTTGATGTCGATAGTCGCGGACTGGCTGCTTGCCGCCCGCGGGCTGGCGTTCGCATTAGCATTGCCACCCGGTTTTAGACTTGAGCCTGCGGACGAGTTTGCGTCGGTTCCTTTGGACGCTTCGCTGCAGCCCAAAGCAACGGATGCCAGCATGATCAATGACGCTATGAACGTGACCCGAAACGCGCAAGACGGCCAATGTTGATATGGCATTGCCTGATCGAGCTTCACGTAGCGGCACACTGACAACGGCATCCGATCCCCCTTTGAGTTCGCAGCAATGCTACTTTGCAAACACTGCACTGGCAAGCGCTCGTAGTTCATTCCTGAGAGTCACCAGTCCTGGAATCATGCAGCCAAGAAAACTATTGTGTGTGCCGCGCTTTGCTATATCCTACTGTACAAGCGGCCTCGTAATCGCGAGGCGCGTTCACACCTTTGCGATGCCCCTACGTGCCACTGGTGTAGAGGGAACTTACATCTCCCTTCAAAGCAACATATCCCGGTCTCAAAGACCAAGTGACTCCTGAACTCATCTGCGGAGGTGAAACAGGCATGGCGCATCACACCCTATTCAAACTCAATTCGTGCCGGATTGCATTGTGCATACTCGTTATCGCTCTGGTATTGCTGGTCAACCACGGCACGGGGATTTCACGCGCAGAATCACATGCTCTGGGAAGCGCGTCCTCTAACAGCTCCGTCCTTCTAACCGGGGCGCCCGAAACATCAAACTCGGTGATGTACCAAACCGATGGCGCGGCCGGCTGCCGCAATTCGACGCCCGAGGAATCGGTGGCGATCGCGCGGCGCGACGTGACTCGGGAACTTCGCTCGATAACCCCTCCCGGTCTGCAAAGCGCCAGCGGCTTGCAGATAATCCTGCGGGCTACGCCGGAACTTGACGCGGATCCCCAGGCGAAGGCTGCGTTCTTGCGTGCCGCCGATGTGTGGGCTTCGCGGGTTGAAAGCCCGACCACCGTCATCATCGATGTCGATTTTGGGCCGGCGTGGTTCGGCCAAGAGTTTCCAGAGGGCGTTATCGGGGCAACGAACCCTCAGATGCTTGTTGCGTCGGGACACTACTTCACGGTGCTGGGCCGGTTGATAGGCTCTACGACCGACTCGAAGGAACTTTCGCTCTACTGGGGGCTGCCTCTGACGCCGACAGTGCCGACAGATCTCGGCGACACGGCGAGTGTCCTCGCGCCTTCTGCGGTGTATCGCACACTCGGTTTGATTAATTCGGATCCAACGCTCGACCCGCCGTTTTACGGCCCGTCTCCTGCGATTGGGTTCAACTCGGCGATGAATTTCGACTTCGACGCGAGCGATGGAATCGATTCAGGCAAGTATGACTTCGAAGCGGTGGTCGCCCACGAGATCGGGCACGTTCTGGGATTCGTCTCGGCTGTGGGTCAGCGAGAAATCAACCCGAACTGTGAACTCGCGGTGACAGTGTGGGACCTATTCAGGCTGCGGCCGGGCGTGTCGATGGGCGGGCTCGCGACTTCGGATCGCATACTGTCGTCGGGCGGCGCGCAGGTCTTCTTTGAAGGCGACTCTGAGCTGCAGCTTTCAACTGGACGGCCTGATGGCACGGGTGGAGACGGGCTTCAGCCGAGCCACTGGCGTGACGATTCGATCGTAGGGCAACGAATCGGGATAATGGACCCGACTATTCCGGCCGGCGCGCATCAGACGATAACGTTCAACGACCTGGCGGCGCTCGATCTGTTCGGCTATACGCTGAAGCCGTTTGGCAACAACCGTCCAGCGATAAGCACGCTTGCGGCGGACTTGAACGGCGACGTGCTCACGCTCACAGGCGCGGCTGCGGATGCCGATGGCGACGTCGTGCAAGTCGAAGCGCAATTCCTCGACCAGAAGGGTCACGCGATTGCGCAAACCGCGCCGTTTACTGCTGACTTTGGCATTACCACTACACTCGCGCTTCGGCTGAGGTTTACTGGAATGAGCGGGCTTGCCGAGGCGACGCAGATCAGCGTGGTGTTGATCGACAGCCACGGCAATCGCAGCGGGGCAGTAAGCGCTGATTTCAGCGGCGGCGATCCTGGCGCAGTCAAGCTTGCGGACGCGTCTTATGACGGGACGAGGCTGCTGATAAAAGGCAAGCGGCTGACAGGCGATGCCCAGATTGAGATCAATGGAGTGATTGTCGCTCCGCCCGCGAGCGTCAGCGTGTCGGCGAACGGCAAGAAGCTTACAATTACGGCTCCGAGCGCGGCGTTGAATCTTCGCGCCGGCTCGAATCGCATTCGCGTGATCAGCGGGGGCCTGCGCTCGAGTTTGCTCGTGGCGGCGATGTGATAGAACACGGATGACACGGATTTGACGGATTGACACGGATCAGATCAGTGTCGATCAGTCCGATCCGCGTCATCTGTGTTCTATTCTTCATTGATGATTATTACCAAGCTGCTTTAGTAACTCCCGCACTGCTGTCTCAAGCTGCACATCGCGTCCAGTGTAGCTCTCACCGATAGGGCGCACGACCGGGACATCAACCGGCCGCGGCGCCAAATCCATCAGCTTCCCATCGCTCGACGCGATCTTGATGAACGGCAGCCGAATGCTGGTGCCGTCTATCAACGTCGTGTTCGAAGTGTAAATGATCCAGCCGGCTGTGGGCTCGCCCACAACCTTGCCCAGCTTTCAGCGCGCGATAGCCTTCAGTAGAGTCTTCCGCGTATGAAAGTTGAATAGATTTTATTCGTGACGCAGCGAATCTATTTCAGATGGTAGCCCGCCCAGTACGGTAAGCTTGACACCCGGAACGATTGGTAATAGAGTGGCTGCCATTCAGAGTTCGCTCCGGTTGGTATTCGTACGCAGGGAGCAATCGACGGACTCAGGCTTTCGGATCGGCTGCAGGAGGAGTAATGTCCCAAGTTCCCGTTCCTGATGAGGAGCACTCAGTCGTTGAAACGAGCGACAACGCCCAGCCTAGCATCGCCGCGACGGAAGAACTTCTAGAACGCTACTTGGCCTTGGCCGGGGAAGATCGTGATCGGGAATTTCTTAGCACGACACGCGCGGCAGAGTTCACAGGAAAGGCGCGGCGAACGATTCAGTTCTGGGTTGAGATTGGAGTGGTTGAAGGGGTCTTTGTTGGTAACAAATGCTGGATAAGCGTTGACTCACTGAAAAGATACCTCAGACGTCGTGCAGATAAGCACGCCGCTTAGTCAGGCTGGTTTCAGGATCAGAACACCAACTCTCCTCGCGCAATTGGCGCAATTAGCGCGGCTCGCGCGGTTTGCGCGGTTCGCGCGAGACCTCTACTCACACTTGGTATTAGTATCGAGAACTTCGACCTCACCGGGTAGCGCAACAAAGAAGAACGGCAGCAGTTTCTCGGCCTCACACACGAGTCGCTCTCTTGCGACTTACCTGTATGCAAAAAATCTGGACGACAGCTCCGCACGTTTGTTCGAGTATTGATCCCGATGGGGGTGTACTTCTTGATGTGAATCGCGGGCTATGCCACAGCCTCAACCCAGTAGGCGCCAGAATCTGGTCAATGTTTGAAAAGGGCGAGACGGGGTTACACATCGATCAGATCATCGACGCACTTGCCTTAGAGTTTGCAGTGTCGCGGCAACGACTTGTCACAGACGTGTCAGACTTTATCGGTGAATTGGAAGCGAAAGGAGCCATCAAAGCAGTCGCGTCATCACGATCCCCAGCCGATAAGTCTTCAAAGCGTGTTCGACGCGCCTCAGCCGCGCACATTACCTCATTGCTATCACACCAAAGCACGAGCGATTCAATTCAACCCCATAACTTGAGTCCTGGTGGAAGGAATTTCGACACCCCCATAAGTATTGCCAATGTAGTCAACTTCGTGCTCGCGTTTCTTACCCTCATTGCAGCGGATTTGATTCTGAAATTGGGTGGGTTCCACGTGCTTCACGCAGCGGTTGGGAGATTCCCACATCGTAGCAAGGGGGTGCCAGACCCGGCTATTGTGGCGAGGATTTGTTCAATAGTTGATAGGGCCGCAGCTTGCTATTTCAAACATGCGTGGTGCCTCCAGAGATCGGCAGTAGCTGTCTGTCTGTTGCGACTCTGGGGTGCTCGGGCAGAGTTGGTGATCGGCTGCCGCAGAATCCCCTTCGCGGCGCATGCCTGGGCAGAGGTCGCGGACACAGTTGTCAACGACGACAGACGGATCCAGAAGATCTATACGGTCCTGCTGCGATGCTAAACGGTGCTGCTGCGATGCTGACCGAACATCTCATCAGTGAAAACCTTGGTATCGGAAAAGTGTCAATATGAGTGCACAAGGTGGAGCACTGTTTTTCGAAGCTGACTGCGTTCCAGGCAGGCTCCTGAACACATTGGATTTGGAACTGGAACCGCGCGGCCCGGATGGCGGGCACATTGTCCGGGTCGGGCGCGCAGGCATGGTGTACAGAGCCTTTCACACGAGGGAAGAATCCCGCCGGGAAATACAGCCGCTGGTGACTCCCTTCGGTCATATGTTGACGTGGGACGGACGGCTGGACAATCGAAGAGAACTGGAACGCGTTCTGGGAGCGTGTCTGACTGAAGAGTGCACACAAACGGAGGTCGTACTTGCATCCTACCGCAAGTGGGGCGCCGAGTTCCTGACGCACCTGGTCGGCGACTACGCTCTTTGCCTTTGGGATCAAGAGCTAAGCACTGTGTATTTGGCGCGTGACCCCTTCGGGATCCGTCCGCTCTTCTATCACGCGACGGGGACGCTCGCTATCTGGGCCTCGGAAATTGGCGCGGTAGTATCGGCGGTCGACGCATGCGCCGAGTTAGATGATGATTACATTGCAGCGTATCTGACCGGCACCGAGGATTGGGCGCGCACACCCTACAAGGGTGTGTTCAGCGTACCGCCCGGCTCTGTTGTGATGGTAAAGAATGGAGACATACAGGTGCGTCGGTTCTGGTCTGCCGATCCGAAGAACGAGATTCGATATCAAAAGGACTCCGACTATGCGGAGCATTTTTCCGAATTGTTCCGGGAAAGCGTCGCCTGTCGCCTTCAAGTCGAAGGGCCAGTAATGGCGGAGCTAAGCGGAGGTCTCGACTCGTCGTCAATCGTCTGCATGGCCAGTCACTTGATTAAAGGCGGAGATGTGGAAGCCTCCTCTTTAGAGACGGTTTCCTACGTCTACGATGATTCCCGCACTGCAGACGAGAGTTACTTCATAGGAATCGTTGAGGAACACGTTGGCAAAGCCGGCCATCACCTGTGGGACCAACGTATCTTCGACCCGACTCCAGAAGAACTGCCGACCTACATCCCCACACCGCTGGCATTGTTCGCTGGCACCTTTACGCAGTTGGCCGACACGATGCACGAAGCGCGCACACGAGTACTGCTTTGTGGAGGAGCTGGTGACCACGTGCTCATGCACGACGAACAAACTACGCCTCAGTTCGCGGACCTGTTTCTGCAAGGCAATCTAGTTGAGCTGGTGCGGCTTCTTCGTGCTTGGAGCGCAACGGGTAACGCCACGTATCTGGAGCTTATGTGGAACGGCTTGGTTTGGCCCTTGCTTCCTTTGAAGGTTCGCGCACACTGGACGCCGAAGGGCCTTGAAGCGCCAGAATGGATTAACCGCCAGTTTGCAGCGGCAACCGGATTCGGAGAACGGTTGATTGGACGTATGGACTGCGGCGGTTTCCACACTCCGAGCTCTCAGCGTCAGTATTCGTTGATTCTGGACGCCATCTCTCTGGTTTGCCCTTGCTATTACCGCGAGCGAGCCTGCATAGAAGTCACTTATCCGTATCTTCATCGACCGCTCGTTGAGTTCACCTTAGCAATACCGGTTAATCAGAAGCAGCGCCCAGGTGAGACGCGATCAGTCCAGCGCAGGGCTATGCAGGGACTACTCCCGGAGCGAATACGGCTTCGAACAACCAAGCGCGGGCCGGACGAAGCACTCACTCGAGCCCTCATTCGGCAGTGGTCGAGGGTCGAGGAACTCTTGACGGATGCGCGTGTGTGCCAGCGAGGATATGCCGACGCACCTGGGTTCAAGCAAGCGCTCCGGCGAGTCCGTCATGGTCAGTCAGATCAGCTGCAGCCGCTAGGCCGGCTGCTTGCACTCGAATTGTGGCTGCGCACCCAGGAGCGCTTCGGACAACGCTCCCGGTTGCGGTCTTTTAGTCCGAGTTCGTCACAAGAGCATAGCTACGCGAAGTCAACAAGCTCTTACAGGACGTAGTTGTACGGCATTATCCCATTTCGCGGGCGATGCGCATTATTCAAAGAAAGGAGGTGACGCTGATGACATACGAAGCGCCAGAAGTCTTCACGCTCGGTGAGGCAAAGGATCTGATCATGGGTTCCGCCCTCACAAATTACGACTGCTGTACGTGTGGCCATAAAGGGTCAGCCGGCGGCGCTGATGAATACGACGACCTTGATTGAGGTCTTTCGCTTGGGCTCCTCTTACAGGGGCCCGAGCCCACTGCTTTTCCATCGCTTTCTCGGTGTTTAAGATGAAAAGGCGATTGTCGGCCGACATCAAGTGGGTTGTAAGCCAACTCCGGCCCTACCTTCCAGCCTACTCAACCAGTCTAGGCTGCATTGTAATGGCTGGTCTAATAAGCCTGCTGGACCCGCTCGTTATGAAGTGGCTCATCGATAGGCTCTACCGGAGCAACAGCTGAGGTGGCTGCGCTCCCTGGAGCACTTCGGACAACGCTCCCGGTCTCGCTCTCTCTAGTCCAAGTTCGTCACGAGCAGAGACTGCGCGAAGTCAACAAGCTCTTACAGGACGCAGGTGTACGGCATTATCCCATTTCGCGGAGCGATGCTCATTATCTAAAGAAAGGAGGTAACGCTGATGACATACGAAGCGCCAGAAGTCTTCACGCTCGGTGAGGCAACGGACCTGATCATGGGTGCCAGCTTCTCCGGTAACGACTGCTGCACGTGTGGCCATAACATACCGACCGGCGGCGGTGGTGAATACGACGACCTTGATTGAGGTCTTTCCTTGGGCTCCTCTCTCAGGGGCCCAAGCCCACTGCCTTTCCATCGATTTCTCGGTGTTAAACATGAAAAGGAGATTCTCCACCGACGTCAACTGGGTCCTGAGCCAACTCCGGCCCTACCTTCCAGCCTACTCGGCCAGTCTAATTTGCATTGTAATCGCTGGTCTAATGAGCCTGCTAGACCCCCTCGTTATGAAGTGGGTCATCGATAGGGCTCTACCGCAGCAACAACTGGGGTGGCTGCCAATCGCCGCGGGCGTTTTTGCACTTACATATTCTTGCCGCCTGGTTTTCAACGGGCTGGGTGCAATGCTGAGTTTTCGCGCCACGCAAACCGTCATCGCCAAGCTGCGCTTAGCGCTGCTTCGTCACGTACAAGCTTTGTCGGCAACTTTCCACGACAATTCGGCAGTGGGCGACACGATGTACCGCATTGAGCAGGACGTCTACAATATCGGGGAGTTTGGCGGCGAAGCGGCGATCTCGTTTGCGCGGACATTCATAATCACCGGGATGATTCTTCTCGCGATGTTTAGCTTGAGTTTTAGCCTAACTTGCACTGTGCTGCCACTCGTTCCAGTATTCGTGATCGTTCGCAGGCGATGTAACGCCGGTTTGCGCCGCTGGTCTGAGCTAGTTCAAAGCCAGTCAGCAAACAGAACCAGCTTTGTTCAAGAACACGTCTCGTCAATCGTGCAAATCCAACTGCTAAGGGGTGAACTCACGGGAGCGCGCAAGTTTCTCCGGTTGCTCAAAGCCGCACTCGATTCACAATACAAAAGAAAATGGACAGAGCTCGTGTATGGCGTCGGCTCGATGCTGGTTTTCGTGATTGGCATCGCTATTCTGTTGGGCTACGGCGGCTACCAAGTGATTAATCATCAGTTGAGCGTTGGCGGACTGGTGGCATTCTACACTTACCTCATACGTCTCTTTGATCCACTTTCCAACGCTGTTGATATTGATACGAAGCTGCAGCGGGCGCGCGCCAGTATACGACGCGTTCTTGAACTTATGCAGACCACGCCAGCAGTGGCGAATCGACCGGACGCTATCACACTCCCGAATAATGCGCCCGTAGTGCTGGAGCTTCGGAGTGTGTCGTTCGATTATGAAGCAGGCAGGGAGGTACTGAAGCGAGTCGACTTGTTCGTGGGACCTGGCGAAAAGGTGGCGATTGTTGGTAAGACAGGGTGTGGGAAGAGCACTATAGGGAAGTTGGTTACACGGTTGTATGATGTTCGGGAAGGTTCAATCTGCCTGGATGGGCATGACATTCGCGACATAAGGCTGTCGAATCTTCGTTCTCTCGTTGCCCTCGTGCCTCAGGATCCGGTTCTCTTGAACGCCACTATCCGCGACAACCTCCTTTTGGGCAATCGCCACGCTACCCACGGAGATCTCGAGGAGGCATGTAGATTCGCGCAGTTGGACGAGTTGATTGGCAAGCTTCCGAACGGTTGGGATGAGGTCGTCGGTCCTCGGGGCACCAGGCTTTCCGGAGGCGAGCGGCAGCGGCTCTCTGTCGCCCGAGCCCTCCTCCAGCGGCCTCGGGTTCTGATTCTCGACGAAAGCACTTCAGCCATTGATGGCGTCACCGAACGATGCCTGTTGGACGCTTTGACTCCCTTTGTCAAGGAGAGCGCGGTAATCGTTATCTCTCACCGGCTGTCGACAGTCCTGTGGGCAGACCGGATCGTAGTACTTGACGACTGCAAGATCGTAGAGCAGGGCACGCACAGCCAACTGCTGCTTCGAGACGGAGTTTACCGGCGACTTTGTAAAGAGAGTCTCCAGACGGAAAAACCAGCAGATGGACTGAAGCTCATTGCCGAGATGCCCGGCGAGTTCGTCACTGCAATAAGGTAAGATTCGTGGTGGCGCAACGCGAACCGACTCGTTCAAGATAGGGGTTCTATGCTTCAAGTAATCCGCTCGCCAAGAGTCTATGACGTTTGTGTGATTGGATCTGGCGCCGCAGGCGGCGTCGCCGCGAAGGTGCTAACGCACGGAGGACTTGAGGTGGTGCTACTCGAGGCTGGCCGGCAGGTTGATCCGGCCACGGACTTCAAGCAGCATCTGTGGCCGTACGAGCTTGCTCGGCGGGGACTTGGGGTCGGAGGCGAAGGTGACGACCTGATGGCCGCGAACGGATTCTGGAGCATCAAAGGAGAACCCTACATACGCGCACCGGGGACGCGGTTCCAATGGTTTCGCTCGCGCATCGTGGGAGGAAGGACCAATCACTGGGGCCAAGGCGCCTACCGATTCAGCGAAGCTGACTTCAAGCAGCGGTCCAATACGGGCGTTGGAGAAGACTGGCCGATTTCATATGAGGACCTGGTCGCCTACTACCGGAAAGTAGAATCATACATTGGTGTCTATGGCACCGATACGAACTCGATGCCTATCCCCAGGCCCCGGTGCACCGAGCTCTTGGTCAAGCGTGCCTGTGACAGGTTGGGGATTCCGTGCGTGACCGCACCCGGATCCGTTCTCACCCGACCGTTGAACGGACGACCTGCGTGCCACTACTGCGGCCAATGCTGGCGCGGCTGCAAGACCGGCTCCAACTTTAGCTCCAGTCAGGTCTTGATTCCGGCAGCCTCGACCACCGGCCGCCTCACACTGCTTGCAAACGCTATGGCGCGCGAGATTCTGGTCGACGCGAATGGAGTCGCCAGAGCGGTATCCTACGTCGATAAGACCACTCGAACTGAACAGCAAGTGCGCGCCAAGGTCGTTGTACTAGCAGCTAGCGCCTGCGAGTCCGCGCGACTTCTCCTGAACTCACAATCCTCGCTGTTTCCGAACGGACTGGCCAACTCGTCCGGAGTCGTCGGCCGCTACCTCAGGGATTCGATTGGCACACAAGGGGCCGGCTATTTCCCGCAACTCGAGAGGGCGCTCCCACACAATCATGATGGTATAGGCAGGCCACATCTTTGGATCCCCAGAGGGAACAACTCGAGGCGGGGATCCTTTGTGGGCAACTACCATATTCTGTTTCTTGGAGGACGCAACTTGCCGCTGGTTAGCGACTTTGACCTTATTGTTGAACAATCTCAAGGTTATGGCCTCTCTCTGAAAAAAACTTGTAAGCGCGTGTACGGTAGTCTGATCAATTTCATTGCCGGCGGAGAGATGATCTCGAACGATAAAAGCTACTGCGAGATCGACCGGAATATCACGGATGAGTGGGGTATTCCGGTCCTGCGCTTCCACTTTCAATGGGGCGCGAACGAGATAGCAATGGCTAAGGACATGCAAGAAACCATTCAGCATCTCGTTGAGGCTGGGGGTGGTACTTATCTTACGCGCGTGCAACCTAAAGGGGATTTGCCCTATGGGATCTCACCCGGCGGAATGAGTTTCCACGAACAGGGGACGGTGCGAATGGGAACGAATCCAAGAGCGTCAGCATTAAATGAATTCTGTCAGGCTCACGACATGAGAAATCTATTTGTCTTAGACGCCGGGTGCTTTGTCTCCAGCTCGGACAAGCCGCCTACTCATACCATCCTGGCACTAGCGTGGCGTTCCTCCGAGTATCTGGTCGAGGAAGCGAGGAAGGGGAATCTATGACACGCGGAGATGAAGGACTTGGTGCTACATTGCGGATCTTCGGATCTGGTGTTTCCGCACCAGAACCCATAAAGAGCGCAAGCTTTGACACAACTGGAGAGGACCAACCGGCGAACACGAGCGAAGAGCTAAAAGCTGGCGCACCTTCAACTGACTATTCACTCAGATTCTTCAGTCCGCATCAGTACAGGACCTTGAGGCTGCTCTGTCAAACAATAATTCCGCCCGACGATTCGGTCGGCGGAGCTATCGAGGCCGGGGTGACCGAGTTCATCGATTTGATAACCAGCGAAAGCAGGCTCTACCAACTGAAGCTCGGCGGAGGGCTGATGTGGCTTGATGCAGTCTGTCGGGTCCGCTATGGAAACGACTTTGTTGACTGCGAAGCGCGCGAACGGCAGCAAGTCCTCGACATCATCAGCAACCGGGAGATTGCCAAAAACTCTCCTCCTTTCAACCAGGGCATCGAGTTCTTTGCGCTGCTGCGTAAATTTACCGTCGACGGTTTCTTCACCAGCGAAATCGGGATCGGATATCTCCAGTATATTGGCAACACATATCTGGAGGAGTTTCCTGGCTGCCCGCCTATCCCTGGCCTTGAAGCAGCTCGCCTTGACGAATTAAATCACGATAAGGGCGTATGAGCGCGTTGTGGAAGACTTTCTCGAACACGTGCGGAAGAATACAATAGCTGCTAGGCGGCACTACTAGGGACGGATTCCTTCGATTGGTGTGCGTTGGAGCTTTCATGGGAACATTGACCCAAGACCTGCGCTACAGTCTCAGAATGCTTGCGAAGAGCCCTGGTTTCACAGCTGCGGCGGTAATTACGTTATCCCTCGCATTGGGTGCTACGACTACAATCTTTAGTTTTTTTAGCGGGATCCTCTTCAAGCCACCTCCGTTTGAAGACCCCGGCCAACTCGTAATGGTCTGGGAAAAGAATCTAAAGAACGCGTTGATGGACAAGTGGCCGGTTTCTGGACCTGGTTTTTATGACTGGCAAGACCAGAGTAGTGTCTTCGTTGCAATGGCCGGATTCACAGGATCAAGACCTTTCAACTTGACTGGCAAGGGTGAGCCCGAGCGGCTTCGGGGCAGAGCGATATCGGCCGGCCTGCTCGCGCTTTTAGAAGCGCACCCGATCGTAGGGAGAGCCTTTGCCTCCGAAGAGGAGAGAGTTGGTTACAACCACTTGGTGCTTATAAGTGAGCGCCTCTGGAAACAACGACTTGAGGCTCGGCCAGATGTTAGTGGGCAGATGCTCAGCTTAAACGGTCAGGCCTACACAGTCATTGGTGTAATGCCGTTTAGCGTCTACAACGACGCGTGGTTAGGTAAAGTCGACATCTGGGTGCCGCTCGTCCGCGACGACGCTGAAGCGATGCAGCGTGGAACGCACTCGCTTAACGTCATCGCGCGCCTCAAACCAGGTGTCTCACTACGCGAGGCGCAAAGTGAAATGGATACGATCGCGGGTCGACTAGAAGCAGCTCACCCGGAAACCAACACAAGCTGGGGTATAAACATTGTTCACCTGCGAGAGGAGGAAGTGGCCTTTTTTCGTCCGCTGCTGCTGGCGTTTCTTGGAGCCGCAGGCTTCGTGTTGCTCATAGCCTGCGCAAACGTCACCAACCTTTTCCTTGCGCGAGCGGCAACAAGGCAGAAGGAGTTTGCGATCCGGATGGCCCTTGGTGCGAGCGGTTTTCGTCTGGCACGGATGTTACTGACGGAGAGTGTGCTCGTAGCGCTGATGGGCGCGATCGTTGGAACTGGCCTGGCGCACTGGGGCGTGCGCTCGTTCGTTGCGCTGGCTCCGGCCTACATCCCTCGCCTGGAGGAGATAAGCATCGATAAGAACTCTCTGGTATTTACTATTGGTGTTTCGTTGTTAACGGCGATTCTTGTCGGTCTGGTGCCAGCGATTCAGTCGTCGAGGTCAGATCCGAATGAAGCCTTGAAGGAGGGTGGCAGGAGTTCGGTTGGCGGAGGAAACCGCACGCGCAGCTTGCTGGTGGTGGTAGAAGTCGCACTGTCCGTGGTGCTACTCATCGGTGCTGGTCTGCTAATGAGGAGCTTCGTTAGCATTCAGGCGGTAAGCCTGGGTTTCAGACCCGACAATCTCCTCACGATGCGCATATCCTTGACTGGCTCGAAGTACTCGGAAAAGAGCAGCCTGGTCAGTTTCTATCAGCGGCTACTGGATCACGTTGCAAGTGTGCCCGGCGTGCGGTCAGCCAGCCTGGTTAGCAGCCTGCCTCTTGGCGGCGCAGGTGGCACAGGAAACTACTTCTTTGTTCAGGGCCGGCCTAGGCCAGCGACTGGTGAGGAGCCGAACGCCAGCAGTGAGGTGGTCACCCCAGACTATTTTCTGCAAATGGACATACGATTGCTGAAAGGCCGCTACTTCACCGATCAAGATGTGGAAGGCGCGCCGAAGGTCGCGATCATAACCAGCGCCCTTGCCGAGAGATTCTTTCCTGATGAGGATCCGATCGGCAGGGGCCTAACGATTTTGCCGCAAATGCAGTCAGCCCCGAACCAGGTTGAACCGTCCTCAGTGCAGATTGTCGGTGTGGTCGGAGACGTGAAACACTATGGGTTAACTCTGACCCCCTACAATGAGTTCTATGTTCCTTTTCGCCAAAACCCAGTGCCATCGATGTATGTCGCACTACGCACGGCAGTGAGCCCGCGCCAGGTGATCGCTTCCGTACGGAGCGGCATCCTCAATGTGGACAAAGACCAACCGGTATATGATCTCAGGACCATGGAGGAACTACTCTCTGAGTCCGTTACTCCTCAAAGGTTCTATCTCCTGTTGCTCGGCGTTTTTGCTGGGATAGCGTTAATGATGTCCGTGGTTGGTACTTATGGTGTGGTGGCTTATTCTGTCACCCAACGAAGACATGAGATAGGAATACGAATAGCTCTGGGGGCTCAACGGGTAGATTTGCTGAAGCTAGTTGTGGGTCATGCAACCGCGTTGGCTCTCGCTGGAATTGCAGTCGGACTTGCGCTTTCAGTTCTTTGTACGAACCTTATCAGCAGCCTCTTGTACAATGTCACGCCATACGATCCGCTTATTTTAGGAAGCGTATCTCTCATCTTGGTCCTGGCTGCTATGATGGCCAGCTACATTCCGGCTCGAACAACTTTGAAGATAGATCCCATGACCGCACTGAGGCAGGAGTAGAGATCTCGAAAAGCGCAAGGAAGGCTTGTCCTAATTATGGCCCAAGTCCGCTCTTAATCACCCCCCAGTCGTGTTGTTAACGGGCTCAAAACTTGACAACAAAATCCGCCGGCCGATATAGTTTGGGCGTTTGCTGGGAGGTCGTTCAACGGTAGGACAGCAGACTCTGACTCTGCTTATCGGGGTTCGAATCCCTGCCTCCCAGCCATTGTTTCCAAGCTCGACTGCACATAGCCCCCCGGCAGAACGCTCGCGGTACTTCTAACCGGCCAAACACGCGAAGAGCCCTGCTGGTTCTCTCCTCGCGGCATTCGTCGAACCCGATATATAATCCGTATCTGACAACCTGCGCCTCGAGGCGCTCGCAGAGGAGACAATACAAACAAATGAACTCGGAATCTGACTCGGGCGCGCCAGTTGAATCGTCGGGCCGGTCTAATTTTATTCGCGAGATCATCATCCAGGACATCAAGGCGGGCAAACACGGCGAGCGGGTGCAAACTCGCTTTCCTCCAGAACCAAACGGATACCTGCACATCGGGCACGCTAAGGCGATCTATCTAGACTTCGGACTGGCGGCGGAGTTTGGCGGTAAGTGCAATCTGCGTTTCGACGACACGAATCCGTCCAAGGAAGAGACCGAGTACGTCGATTCCATTATGGAAGACGTACGCTGGCTGGGATTCGAATGGGACGGACTGTTTTACGCTTCCGACTACTTCGGTCAGCTTTATGAGTGGGCCGTCCAGTTGATCAAAGCGGGAAAAGCCTACGTGTGCGATCTCAGTGCGGCTGAGGTTCGCCAGTACCGGGGCACGCTGACTGAGCCCGGCAGGGAGAGCCGGTACAGGGAACGTCCCATGGCTGAGAACCTGGACCTGTTCGAACGCATGAAGAGAGGGGAATTTCCTGATGGCTCCCGAACGCTGCGCGCGAAGATAGATATGGCGTCGCCCAACCTGAACATGCGCGATCCAGTGATGTATAGGATTCTTCACATGGAGCACCACCGTACTGGAGATCAATGGTGCATCTACCCTATGTACGATTACGCACACGGGCAGTCGGATTCGATCGAGAAGGTGACCCACTCGATCTGTACTCTCGAATTCGAAAACAATCGTCCCCTGTACAATTGGTTTATCAAACAGCTCGGCATCTTTCCATCTCAGCAGTTTGAGTTCGACCGGCTCAACATCACCTACACGCTGCTGAGCAAACGCAAGCTGCTCAGTTTGGTGCAGGAAGGCCACGTAGACGGTTGGGACGATCCGCGCATGCCCACGCTGTGCGGGATGCGCCGGCGCGGCTATACGCCGGAAGCCATCCGCGGCTTTTGCGCAAACACCAGCGTCTCCAAGACAAACACTACGGTGGAACTGTCGGCTCTCGAGTACTACGTCCGCGAAGACCTGAACAAGCGCGCGGCGCGCGTGATGGCA
>JBGQGO010000030.1:0-19123 GCA_041497455.1 Blastocatellia bacterium
CACAGCCTCGCAGTTGGTGGATCGGTCATACTCAGCCTACAGAGGACTAGCGCACGCCCGTCCCGAATCCCACCAACGCAGTTGGTGAATGCTTGATTACTCGACTTGCGAAGACCCTTTAGGCTGAGTATGAACGATCCACCAACTGCGTTGGTGGTATTCGGGAGCGGCAGTTCCCGTCTGTGTAGGCTGAGTATGAACGAACCACCAACTGCGTTCGTGGGATTATCGGCTCTCCCCTGGGTGAGGCCCTTTTTGCTTTTTCAGCACGCGGCTAGAGTATCCTATTGAGTGTTGCTGGACGAGCGACTCACCGCTCACTTATTCATGCGTTGCCCGGAATCATACATTTTGCAGATCAGCCTAGAAGTCAAAAAGATAAATCAGTTACCACTTGCGATATGGAATATCCGATCGAAATACTGGTACGTGGCTGACGTTTGAGGTCTGCAGCAAGGAGTCGACAGCGTGCAAGGCAAGTTCCTGGTGCGGATTGGGGCCGACAACAACTCGATCAATAAAAGGCGTTGTCCCGTCGCAAAGCGAGAACTCAGTGTAAGGTACGATTCCGCTTCGAACTTCTCTAAATAGCGGCTGAAAAGGATCTGAGGCGTTCGAGCGCCTAGTGAGTCGCCACTCATCCTCTTCATGGAAGCCCGGATGCTTGTAGATTGCTGCCAACACAAGAAGCAAACTTAGAAAGTCGGCACCCAGAGAAACCTCGTTCTTGAGTTGCCCGTTATTCAGTTGAGGCCGCCAAATTGTCAGCACGCTGTCGATCATTTGGCGTAGCAGCGCTTTTTGTTGCGTGAGGTCGTAAAGGCAGTGACAAAGGAAAGTACCGCTAGACTGGTTGAGAGCCTTGGAGGAAAAGCCGATAGAAACGCCGCCACTCGCTGGACAATAGGCGCGCCATTGAGAGAGCAGGTCGCCCTTCCCCGAGAAAGATGCAGCGTATAAGCGATAATTCGGAGCGACTGTAAGGGCAGTTTGGCATTCCGATATGATTCGGGCATCCTCTTTACCTACGCCTTTAGATTTCAAATCCGCTAACAGCGTTGTTGCAAGTCCGACGGTGTACTCGAACTCCTGAGCATCGTTGAGGTATCGGATGTCGGTAGCCCAGATATTGGGCTCGCTTAGAATTTTAAGGAGTACGCCGGGGCTAGTATAATGATAAACGACATCAGGGACGTTATTTCCCAAATCGAGGTTAGAAATGAGGTTCTGTAGCAACTGTTGTTGTTGTTCCATTTCAATTGCCTCTCAACCTGAACTTAGGGCCGTGAATAGTAAGTTGGAACCCCAAACGTGAATCGGTGGCGCCAGACTCAGAGCGCCATCACGCGAGCCCGTAGGAATAGCGCGTTTCTTGCCTAACGAAGAGGGGCTTCGATCTGGTCACGATGCTGTTCGTAAAGCCTGGCCGCCCGATCCTTCATTTCATCAAGCGGTATAGGTGGTCCGACAGTTCCGCTCTCATCGACGATTAGTTCTCCCAGGGGACCGAAGGGCTCAAGCCCAGGGTAGGAGAGCCAGACAGGGACGCGCCAACCGGGAAGGCCACGATCGTATTCCGGGATTCCGGCGGCAAAACGATCTGGGAGGTGGCTGACAAGCCACTCGTTTGCAGCGGCCCGAGCTTCCGAGACTGTCGTGACTGTTAAGCTCCGCATTGATTTGTCCGCATTCTAGCAGCCGGCTTCAACTGCCTTGCGTCCAAAAGCAATCGTTCGCCATTCATCGAGGCTCCTCACCACGCTTAGGCGTTCCGTATAAGTAGTGGTGAAGCTCGCTTGACCAGTCGGCGGGACCCTCCACGGTGCCCATCATTGATCTGAGCACAGCCCACGCATCACCCTTCCTAGAAGCCTGATCGTCTCTCGGCGGGAGTTGCTCCTCGAGCAGCATCCGAGCATATTCGTCCAGGGCAACTCCTTTTCGCAATGCTTCCTTCTGGAGTCGGCTTTCAAGTTCTGGCGGAATGTTGATGACCAGAGTCATTCACTTCTCCCACTGGCGCTTACTGGTTGCGTCAATCGCATTCTAACACGACCCTTCTAAGATGACGCTGCTTTCCAACCAGCGAAGTACCCTTTGGAAGCCTACGGTTCAGTTCATCAATTCCATTTCAATCCCTTGAGTTGTTGCAGGTTCACGTTTCCGCCGCTGAGCACGCACACGACCTTTGAACCGCTTGGCGCTTTGACAAGGCCATTCAACACCGCGGCGACCGATGCGGCACCTGCGCCTTCGACGACCAGCTTGCAGTGAGACATGATCCAGATGAGCGCTTCGAATATCTCAGAATCGGGCAGCGCAACGATCTCATCGACAAACTGCCGCACTGCGTCGAATGTGTGCTCACCTACTCGCTTCACCTTGAGCCCGTCGATGATACAGTCGACCGTCTCAAGTGTTACCAGGTGGCCTTTCTCAACGCTCAGCTTCATCGCTGGCGCTCCGGACGATTCGACGCCGATGATCCTTATTTTTGGGTTCAAGCCCTTGAGCGCCATCGATACGCCGGAGATCAACCCACCCCCGCCGATGGGAACAACGACTACTTCAGCTTCGGGGAAGTCTTCGTAGATTTCCAACCCGAGAGTCCCTTGTCCGGCTATCAAGTCCGGATCGTCGAAAGGATGGATGTAGGTCAGGCCGCGTTCCTCGCAAAGCTGCTTCGCCTTCTCGTTGGCCTCGTCCCAAATCGTGCCGTGCAGCACGACCTCCGCGCCGTAAGCGCGGGTCGCTTCGATCTTTGAGGTTGTCGCGTTCTCAGCCATAACAACGACGGCGCGCATGCCGTTGAGCTTCGCCGCCAGGGCGACGCCTTGAGCGTGATTGCCGGCCGATGAGCAGATCACCCCGCGCCGGCGTTGATCCTCTGAAAGGTGCGCGAACTTGTTAAGCGGCCCGCGAATCTTGTAGGAACCGGTTCGCTGAAAGATCTCGGCTTTGAGGCGGATGTCGAAGCCGCTCTTTTCACTCAACAGCCGCGATGTAAGAAGCGGCGTGTGATAGACGTGAGGAGCTACTCGCGCCTTTGCTTCCTGGAAGACTTGTGGAGATAGATTGATCATAGCGTCTAGTTTCAGAATCGGAATCGCTGCCATTCAGTGGCGCAATCGAGAAACTCAAGCCCGCTCTGAAAATAGACGCCCGAAATGATTGCGAATGAATGGGGGCGCCGTACATCTTCATCACGAATGGTGAAGCGCAACTCGACGTTCGGCTGACCACTATCATGCTCTTCCTCATCCAGTCGTCTTGCGGGCTTCCCTATTCCTAAGCGCCCACAGTCAAGTGTTTGAGTATCTGTTCTTCGGTGTCTTTAGAGGGTTTTCCAATCCAGAAATCGAGTACGGTTCCCGTGCTGTCAATCAGAATTATGGAGGGCAGAGCGCTCAAGCCAAGGAGTTTGAAATCAACGCCGAAAACTGTATCCACGTTGAGTCGACTTTGCTCCGCGTAGCGCCTGGTTTGTTCTTCGCCGTCCTGAAACACCGTAATGAGGCGAGCGTCGCCGGGTTTACCCCGAAGCTTCTCCACAAGACTATTAAAGAATGGGAGACTCTCGCGGCAGGAGTCGCAGTTCGCGTCCATAGCGACCAGCAATATTTTCTGCGATTTGCTGAAGTCTACCCCGGCCAACTGAGGAAGCTGCGCTCCCTTCTGCAGCCCACCCTGAAGCATCACTCGCGGCCTAGGTCGAAAATAGTTTCGAGCGAAGCTGCCCACTACTACCAAGGCCGCAACAACAACGGCAACGTTGGAAGCGACTTCGATAAAGTTCTTTACCCTCGCCTGATTAATCAGATCCAGCCTCCTCGCTTGCCTGCAATTCGAGCTAAAAACGCAGTTGTCTCTTCACAGTTTCTTGAGCTTAGGCCATTTCTTTTGATATTGCTGCAGCTCGATCTCCACTGCCCTTCGCCCATTGCTGACCGCTCTCATCCGCAACGCCTCTTCTGCATACATCTTCTTGTAGAGGTTGTAGAGATCAGCCTGCGAGAGTTTTCTGTCAGGAAGAGGGCTGCTTGCTAGTTCCTCTATGTAGCTAAATATTTCATCCAGGCTTCGATTGCGCCCGACAGCAAAGTTTATCTCTTGCAATAGGTCCCGCTTGGCGTTGACATAGGCCTCGACAGTTGCAAAAAAACCCGTAGTATCTGGTCCGATGAATGTGCCATCTTCAAAGAACACTCCATCAAATGAGACTGTCATACTCTTATAGTTCTGTAGATCTGCGATGACAGCGTCCTCGACAGAAGGAAGGCGCTTTTCCTTTGCAGCTAGGCGAAGCTCATCTAATGCCGCCGAATCCGGAGAGCCTTCGGCATATCCAGTAACAGTACCGCTGTAGTCTCCGCCCAAAGAAGAGGCCAAAGAGACAAATGCCGTGGAATGTGGCTTCACAGCAAATCCGTCGGCTAGGGAAGGATGGTCCGGCCCTAGTGGACCTTCGTCCATGAGGGCTCCGGGATTGATGCCCCCAGCCTGCCGCACAGAGACCGTGCCATCTGGCCTAGTCATTTCCCACTTCAACCGATAGCCTACGATAGCTTTCTTCCCTTCATTCTCGAGAAGCACGGCGTAGGGCATTAGAGCGTCCGCCAGCGGATCCCTCTTGTCTTTCAGCATAGCCGATAGTTTGCCTTGGAAAGACGGATGTGTGGGCCCAATCAGTTTGAGGCCATGCTCAGGGAGATCTTTTATGTTGATTTTCATACTCACGGCCCGGGCCTTTTGGCTAATCGATAGAAAAAGCGTCAACCCAGTCAACGCGAGTATCGCTGAGAGCGTTGACAGTCTTATCTTTCTTATAGTCACTTGACCTCCAGAAGAACAGTGCTAGACAGATGTTGAGTCCCCGCATTTCGCATCTTGCGCCTTACCTATTTACTAGGAATACGTCCCACGCCCATCGCGCAATTTGCGAGCCCGGTGAGCCATAAACCTTTGCTCTAAAACGAAAACGGTTGCCGTACTCGTCACGACGATTGGATAGCCAGTATCGAAGCTCTAACTTGGCGACGCCATGACTTGCTAGGGTTCCCAATTCCTCTGGCTCCGAGATACCATTGTGATTCCTATCCTGCCATAGGCGAAGCTGGGAAAAGATACGATCCCTGCTGTCAATCACCCCATCACCGTTACCACCTCTGGAAGCCTTATCAAACACGGCGAGCGAAAGAAAGCCATTAGGGCTCGCCGACGCTGGTTGTGGTGAGTAGTTGCCAAATAGCTCTCTGCCATCATCAATGACCCCGTTGCCGTTGCGGTCGAGCGCGAGGAACGCATCGTCTGATTCGGCGGCGGTCCACGATAACCCTTCCCTGGCACCATCACTATTGAGGTCAAAGTTTACCCCTCGGTCGGCATCGGTGAGGGCAAATCCATTTCCGGAAGTATCTATCAAAATTGGGCTGGGGCCATAACTACATTCGCACAGATCCAGATCCCAGGTTTGATTCCCATCACATACTACAAACGTGGCGTCACAGTAAATAACACCTCCACCTCCGCCTGGTGGCGGAGGGTCAGAGAATATTGGTCCTAGAAAGCAGTTGTTGGGTTGGACAAAAGGACCGCTGTCAAAACGAGTTCCGTCGCAGCAACTTTGCAGAGTTCGATTTCCACGAAACCGACCCGTATCGGCGCAGAACCCTTGTACGGACCCTAAGATGCAAGGTCCTCCCACGGTTCCGCTAACTCTCGTCTCATTAAACACTGGCTGATTCGGACAATCCATGTTCGAGTACAGAAGAATGTCGACTAACGCGTCGCCGCTGCCCGTTATTGAACAGATGCCGAACCCAAAGCACCCTGCGGCTGGGTATCCTCCAGGATAGGTAAGCTGATAGTCATAACAGTCGAATACCGCCGTCAGCGGTGGTCCTCCATAAACAGGAAATGCAACATACACCACCACCAGAAACACGACATTTCTCAAAATCACCCTGCTCTTGAGTAGTTTCATAGCATCGCCTTCTGTTGCTTGTACTTCAACCTTACCTAAGTTTCGCCTTGGTGCCGATGCCGCGGATTACCCGCCCGTAGATTATCATTCCCTAAACACGCTGTAAGCCGAAACCGTATCAAGCCCGTGCCCCTCTAAATGGAGCGTGAGCTTATCATTACAATGAGGCGAAGTCAAGGAAAAAGAACACCATGCCAGAGTGGTATGGCAATACTTCCCGAAGACTTCGCTCTGCTTGAGGATTGAATGCCCGATAGCTTATTCTCTTCGACTACCAAAACGGTCAGACTCAACCAAGGAAGTGAACCAGTGAACTACATCGATCTGCGAAGCGACACGGTGACAAAGCCAACCGACGAGATGCGAGAGGCAATGGCTCGCGCCGAGGTCGGTGATGACGTCTACGGCGAAGACCCGACCGCCCACCACCTTCAGGAACGAGCCGCCGAGATGTTCGGAAAGAACGCCGCGTTGTTCGTGCCCTCGGGCACCATGGGTAACCAGATTGCGGTGAGGCTGCACACTCAACCCGGTCAGGAAGTCATCGTCGAAGAGCGAAGCCACATGTTCAACATGGAGATGGCAGGGATGGCTGTCATAAGCGGCGCCCTCGCGCATCCCATTCGCTGTCCGGACGGAATGATGGACTGGGATTCGATTGAAGCCGCGATCCGGCCTCACAGTTCTTACTTCGCGCAGACCGGTCTTGTTGCGGTCGAGAACACGCAGAACCTGGCTGGCGGCGCCGTTATGTCATTCGAGCGAATGCAGGAGATCGCCGATCGCGCTCACGAGAAGGGCTTGCCCGTTCACCTGGATGGCGCGCGAATCTTCAACGCCGCAATCGTGCTCAAACGCGACGTAGCAGAGATCGCCTCGCTTTTTGATTCCGTGATGTTCTGCTTGTCGAAGGGGCTTGGTGCGCCAGTTGGCTCGATGATTGTAGGCCCGCGGGAGTTCATCGACCGAGCCGTGCCCGTTCGCCGAATGCTCGGAGGAGGCATGCGGCAGGTGGGCGTATTGGCGGCGGCTGGTCTGGTTGCGCTCGAGAAGATGACCGCGCGCCTGGAAGAGGACCATGCGAACGCTCAGTTGCTTGCGAAAGGGCTTGCCGAGATTCAGGGCGTCAAGATCGATCCGGAGAGAGTGCAAACGAACATCCTCGTGTTTGATATTGCCGGCACCGGGAAGACGACGGTGGAATTCTCGACGAAGCTTAAACACCGCGGTGTGCTTGCCAACGGGCTCAACGCGCGCGAGATGCGGATGGTGACACACAAGGACGTTTCACGCGGTGACTGCGAAGTGGCTCTGGGAGCCATTCGTGAGGCGCTGCGGGAATAGACCGCGGACGACACCGAAGCGACGGATTGACACGGATCTGATCCGTGTTGAATTCGCCGCATCCGTATCATCCGCGGTCTATTCTTGACCCGATCATCAATGGACAAACTCGTCATCGCCATCGACGGACCTTCAGGCTCGGGCAAGAGCACCGTTGGCAAAGCCATCGCGCGCCAACTGGGTTATCTGTACATCGACTCGGGCGCGGTCTATCGAGCAGTAGGCCGCAAGGCCCTTGATACGAACACGCCTCTCGAAGACGCGGCTTCGGTAGCGCGGCTCGCTCGCCAGGCCAGCATCAAACTGGAAGGCGACCCCGACCACCTGCGCGTTTTTCTCGACGGCCGCGATGTAAGCGAGCAGGTACGTCTGCCGGATGCGAGCCACGCTTCCTCCGTCGTCGCGACGATCCCGGAAGTGCGGGAAGCGGTAGTCGAAAAACTTCGCGAGATGGCTCGCGCTGGCGGCGTTGTTATGGACGGCCGCGACATCGGCACAAAAGTGTTTCCCGATGCTCAAGTAAAACTGTTTCTTGACGCCTCGCTCGACGTGCGAGCGCGTAGGCGATGCGAAGAGGAACGCGAGCGCGGCCGGGATGTGACTGTCGAGCAGATCAGAGCGGAGCTTGAGGCACGCGACCGGCGTGACCGCGAGCGCACGGCTACGCCGCTGGTGAAAGCTCCCGACGCGGTGTTCATCGACACTTCAGATTTGCCGCTGGACGCTGTGATTGAGCGCGTGCTTGAAATCGCAAGAACCCGAAGCTAGACTTGATCGCGCATCAATGGACGCCTTGAGATAGTTCTCGCAGCGGAAACGACTTGGTAGCAGAGTTCTCCTGTACCTCACCCGGCGATTGCGCGGTCCCGGGGTTGACGGATCGAGCACTCACCTCGCATCCTGAATCTACAGATGGGAATCTTCACCGGACTCATAATTGAAGTAGGCCGAGTGCGCCAGATCAGGCGGCGAGAGGACGGCGCTTCCCTCGTGATCGAAGCCGGGAAAGTTCTGGAAGGGACGCGCATTGGCGATTCGATTTCGATCAACGGCGTCGATCTCACAGTGATCGAGATGAGCCCGGACTCCTTCAGCGCCGACGCTTCACTCGAGACGCTGAAGCGCTCAACGCTAGGCGAGCTTCGCGTTGGGAGACGGGTGAACCTCGAGCGAGCGCTTGCGGTGGGCGAACGATTGGGCGGGCACATGGTTCAAGGCCACGTGGACGGCACAGGCGAGCTTGTGTCGGCCGCGCCGGAAGGCAACGCGTATCGTATGCGTTTCAGGTTTGCGCGCGAGCTTGGACGCTACATCGCAATGAAGGGATCGATAACCGTTGATGGGATCAGCCTGACAGTGGCGGGGCTTGGCGACGATTGGTTCGAAGTGGCAATCATTCCGCACACCTGGCGCGAAACGAGCTTGTCGCATTTGAAAAGTGGAGGCCGAGTGAACCTTGAAGTCGACGTGCTTGCGAAGTATGTCGAGCGGTTAATGCTGCATGAACAAGCGCCCGCGGCGCAGACCGAACTGACGGTTGAATATTTGATAGAACAGGGATACTAAAAGTGAAATGGAGCAAGCATGCCATTCGCAAACATAGAACAAGCCAGCGAAGAATTCCGCGCGGGACGATTGGTCATCATCGTTGATGACGAGGACCGCGAGAACGAGGGGGACCTCGCCTGCCCGGCCGAAAAGGTCACTCCCGACATCATCAATTTCATGGCTCGCTACGGGCGCGGACTCATCTGCCTGTCGCTGACCGAAGAGCGGCTGGATGAGCTTCAGATCCCGTTGCAGGTTTCAGATTCCGACAACACGGCAACGCGCAGCACCGCTTTTTGCGTCACTATAGAAGCGAGGCGAGGCGTGACTACGGGAATATCGGCAGCCGATAGAGCGACGACCATTCAGGTAGCGGTAGATCCGCGCACCAGGCCTTCGGACCTGGCGCGGCCCGGGCACATCTCTCCGCTGCGCGCGCGTAAGGGCGGCGTGCTCGTACGGCCCGGTCAAACGGAGGCGGTAGTTGACCTGGCTCGGATCGCAGGAATGACCCCAGCCGGCGTGATCTGCGAGGTTATGAACGACGACGGCACGATGGCTCGCCTTCCCGAGCTTCGCGAGTTCGCCCTTCAGCACGGCCTCAAGATCATCTCGGTCGCCGATCTGGTCAGCTATCGAATGGCCAATGAAGTGCTCGTCCACCGCGCAGGGGAAGCGCGAGTGCCCAGCGTCTACGGCGAGTTTCGGGCGATTGCATTTACTAATGACATCAATCAAGACACTCACCTGGCTTTGGTGATGGGCGAGATCGATCCCGACGTGAGCATGCCAGTGCGCGTGCATTCGCAGTGTGTGCTCGGCGACGTGTTCGGCTCGCTGCGGGACGATACGGGTTGGCAGCTTCATCGTTCTCTTGAGGTTATCGCGGAGGAAGGCAGCGGCGTCCTGCTGTATCTCAAACAGGAAGGGCGGGGCGTCGGGCTAGTGAATCAGCTCAAGGCGTATCGGCTCATGGACGAGCAAGACAAGGACGCCGTCGAAGCCGACGCGGCAGTGGTCGGGCTTCATAAGATGGACCCGCGCGACTACGGCATCGGCGCGCAGATTCTTCACGATCTGGGTGTGCGCAGAATGCGGTTGATAACAAATCATCCCGTGAAGCGCGCGGCAATCGAAGGGTTCGGCCTCGAGATCACCGACCGCATTCCGATCGAGATTGAGCCTAACGAGTCGAACGAAAAGGTGCTTCGTGCGAGGAAGGAAAAACTCGGGCATCTGCTTACGAAGGTTTAGAGTGAATCGTGATGCGTGAAACGTGATGCGTGACCGAACGGTCTCCTGTCACGTATCACGCTTCACGCTTTCACGCATCACGTTTCACGGATCACGCATCAAGAACTATGCGCAGAAAACTTTTGATCGGCGGCGTCTCCTTTCTAACCCTGATCCTCCTGCTTATCATCGGCCTCTTCATCTACATTCGTAGTGGGCGGCTGGACAATTACCTTCGAGACCAGGTAGTCGAGGCGCTCGCCGATGTTGGAATCACCGCCGAGATTGGCAGTGCGAATCTGGACCTTGGCGGATACCAGGTCACACTGAAAGACATAAAGCTGTCGGCGGCCAACGGGAATAATCGGTTTGGCACGATCGACAGCCTCACCGCGCAATTCTCGGTGATTTCTTACCTGCACCAGCGCATCAACATCACTCAAGTTGAAATCGTCCATCCGAGTGCATGGATCGAGATCGACAAGCAGGGCGGCTTCAATCTGTCCTCGCTGCATGCGCCCGCCAGGAAAGAAGAGGCCAAAGAAGAAAGCATAAGATTCTTAACGTCGAATTTCGTGGTGAAAGATTGCGAGATACACTTCGTCGATCTGAAGAGCAACACTAGCGTGGACGTGACGGATCTGGGCATTCACCTCGTTCCACTGAGCCCTGAGTCAGTCGCGGAAACTCTCAATCACCGGCTTGAGCTTGGGCTCAGCGGTGCAACGGCGACTGTTGACGGTCGTGCCATACACGACATCAGCGTGAACATAATGGCGCGGGTCACCGACCACGACGCGGAGATACTAACCGTCAATGATGAGCCGCAATTCAAGTCCGACCTCGGCAACATCAGGTTGAATGGCAAGGTCGAGAGCTTCAAGCCTCTCAAGTACGATTTCAAGGAAGTCCGCGCCGACGCAAAGCTAGCCCAACTCGCACGGGTGTTCGCGCCTGAAACAAAAATGACCGGCGACGTGAGTTTCATTGGACAACTGGATGGGGCCGGCTCTGACTATCATGCGTCCGGCGCGATCGAGGCGAAGACAGTATCGGCCGCGGGCTTTCGCGTTGCGGGCATTCACGTTAAGACAAGCGTCACCGGCCGCGACGACGAGTACCAGGCGAAGGCAAACCTGACGACATCAGAAATCACCGGGCCGGGCCTGACCGTCAGTTCGATAACGTTCGGTGATGCGAGGGTGAAAGGTAACGCGCTTAGCTTCGACGTGACGGGCGCGCTGAACGTCGCGGCTCTCAAGAGCGGGGAGGTCACTGTCAGGGGACTCAAAGGCACGCTCTCGGTGGATCGAAACAAAGCGAGCCTCTCTCAGTTTACGGCTGATGTTCTGGGCGGGAGTGTAGCGGGTTCCGCTACTGTGGCTTACGCGGGCGGCTCATCTCAGGTCAACGTCGAGTTCAAGTCGATCGACCTCGATCAAGCAGCGACGCTCGCTTCGGCCAAGGACGTGAAAGTTCGAGGGACCGCCAATGGAAGCGCACAGGTCACGTTCCCGCGTTTCGACTACAAAGCCGCGACCGGCAAAATAAACGCGACGTTCGATGCGGCAGTCTCGCCAACTGAGAAGGAAGGAGAAGGCGCTCCCGCCAAAGGAGAGATTAGCCTGGTTGCGACGGGCCGCGGGTTCAACATCGAGCGAGCGTACGTCCGCTCGAAGCAGAGTGATCTGACGGTCTCCGGCACGATAGGCTGGGATAGCTCCGGATCGTTAAACGTCAACTTCAAATCCGAGGACATGGCCGAGGTCCAACGCGCGATCGACGCCTTCGGTTTGATTCCCGACGCCGTGAAGGACGACTACGAGATCGCGCTCGAGGGTGAGGGCGAATTCAAAGGTCAGGTGGAAGGTAAGTTGTCCGCGCCCGCCGTGTCGGGGCATGTCAAACTCGCAAGCATCAAACAACACGACGCAGAAACCGGTTCGTTCGCGGGCGACATCGTTTACACATCCTCGCTGGTGCGAATCGACAATGCTTCGCTCGTGCGGCCCGACGGTTCGCGCGCCGACTTCAGCCTTAACGCGCCGCTTCCAATTAAGGACAATGTCGCGATCAAGGCCAATGTGGTGAACTTCGATCTTGCGGCGATAGCTCAAGCCTATTCGGCCGGGCTCAAGGACTTCGTGGGACGCGGTGTAATCAATGGCGCCATCGACCTGAGAGGTTTACCGGGGCCGAGAACAGTCGAAGGGACTGCGAAGCTGACGCTTGCGGCGGGTGAGTTCACTTTCGCAGCGCTGGAAGAGGGGCAAGAGGCAACAAAGGTCTCGGTGCCCGAATTCACCGGGGACCTCAGCCTGTCCAAAAGCGTGATCAGCGTTCAGAACCTGCGAATGCTCGTGGGTGACAGCGAGATCGTTGGGCAGGGGACTTACAATCTGGATACATACGAATACTCGATCAACGCGGACGGCAAGAACATCGACCTCGCAAAAGTGTCCAACGCCGCCAACACTGCGAAACTAACCGGCAAAGCAGATGTGACGGTCGTTGGGCAAGGGCGGTGGGGTAAGGCCGAAGACTGGTCCGGCGTCAATTTCAACGCCACTATTCAAGGCCACAATGTGGCCATCGAAGGGCGCGACTTCGGCGACGCGAAGGTGGTTGCATTCACCGACAGCGGCATCTTGAAGGTCGAAGCCTCGGGCAGACTCCTGGATCAACAACGGACGCTGGAAGCTACGGTTGATCTGCGTGACCGCGAGCACTATCCCGTAAACGCGGGCATAGAGTTCACCGACGCCGACATCGGTCCCTATCTCGCCTTGATTGCGCCCGAGTTGTCCGAGATCAAAGGCAAGGCGACTGGCACGATCAAGCTTTCAGGTCCGCTGCTTGAGACAGACCGCATTCAGGCGGTGGCCACGTTCACAAAACTTGAACTGGGCGGCGCGATCTCAGAGCGGCAGACCTACAAAATAATTAATCAAGGTGACATCGTCCTGACCGCCACTCCTCGCGAAGTCACACTCAATCGGGTGATGTTCACCGGCGACGGCACGAGCGTCACACTCGAAGGCACCCTCTCACGCGACGCGGCGAGATCGAACCTCACCGTCAACGGCGAGATCAACCTCAAGCTGTTGTCGTCATTCACGCCAACGATCTTCACGACGGGAATCGCGCAAGTGCAAGCTTCGATCGTTGGCAAGCTTGAGTCGCCGCAGTTGTTGGGCGTCGCGAACCTGCGCGATATCGGCTTTCGAATACTCGATTTCCCGATCTCGATGTCGCGCGGCAACGGGCAGATCAGGTTCACCTCGAATCAGGCGGTGATTGAGAACTTCGTCGGATCGACCCCTGGCGGCGGAACCATCTCGATAGAGGGCGGCGCTGCGCTCTCAGGGCTCGCGCCGGTTCAGTGGCGGCTGGAAGCAAAGGCGGATCAGATGGGCGCCGAGTATCCGAAGGACACCCAGACGGTGGTGGATGCGCAGGTCACGCTCGAGGGCAACCGCAAGCTGCAGGTGTTGAGCGGCAATGCACAGGTCCGGCGCGCTTCTTATACCAGAGACATAACGCTTGAAGAGCTGATAACTACGGGGGGGCCATTCCAGCCCGATTTTCTGGAAGCAGGGCCTGGCGGCTCGGGCGGTCCATCGGGTCTCCCAACCGTGATTGACCTTCACATCACGGCGGACAATACGCTGAGCGTCAAAAACAATCTGGCCGACGCGGTCGGCAGCGCTTACATAAACCTGCGTGGATCGCTCGACGCGCCCCAGGCCTCGGGGCGAATACTGTTGACGCGAGGCACGCTGAACTTCAGGAACGGACGATACGATTTGACGCGCGCCTTGATAACCATACCCGGGCGCCGCGGCGCTGAACCTACCATAGACTTTCAAGCCGAGTCCGACATCCGGGGCTATCACATTTCGATCAACTTCAACGGTACGATAGCCAAGCTTCAGACGAGCGTGAGGTCCGAACCAGAACTGCCCGAGCCTGACATAATCTCGCTGATCTTGACTGGCAGTATCTCGGGGGGGGATCGCTCGACCATTGCGTCGCTGGGGCAAACGGGGTTGGGCTTGGCTCAGTCGATTCTGTCGGCTTCGTTGTCCGAGCAACTCGAACGCGGCACGCAGCGGTTGTTCGGCCTGAGCCGCTTCTCAATCGATCCGCTGCTGGTCGGCCGCGGCAGCGACCCGACCGCCAGAATCACGATCGGTCAGCGTATTGCAAAAGACTTGACGCTTACCTATTCGCAGAACCTCACGTCGGGCGCGTCGGGAATAGATCGCGTCGTGCTGGTTGAGTATCGGTTGAGCAATCGCTTCTCGGTAGTCGGGATTCGCAACGAGCGCGGCGAGTTGGGGTTTGATATTCGGTTTAGGAAAAAGTTCTGAAGAGGGCAAGCCGACAGGCGACGGGCGACGGACGACGGGCAGCCCGCATTGAACCACGGCAGGCTTGAAGATCTGTAGGACTCGAATGTTTGTAAACAGCATCAATCGCATTGCGAACCGGCGGCGCTTGGCCCATTGCTATTTGCTCTTTGCTGCCCGTCGTCCGTCGTCCGTCGCCCGTCGCCCCTCGCCGTTCTCCCTTTGCTCTTTGCCCTTTGCTCTTTGCGCTTTCCTGTTTGCCTTTGTCCTTCTGCCTTTCGCGAAGGCCAGCGACGTCGGAGACTTTCTTGGGCGGCGCGTGACGAGGGTCGACGTCGTCATCGAAGGCGCGCCCAACTCAACCGTCACCGAGATGAGGTCGCTGCTCGATGTTTCCCCGGATCAGGACTACTCGCCGGTTCGCATTCACGATTCGCTGTTGAGACTGCATCGCTCAGGGTTGATTTCGGGCGCGCGAGTCGAAGCCACGAACGATGGTGCAAACGGCGTCGCAGTGCGCTTCATCGTCAAACCGCAGGCTCGGATTGAGAGCGTCGTCTTCGAAGGCGCGCCCATCTTTCCGGCCGCCGAACTTCGAGCAAGGCTGAATCAACTCGATCCGGGGGAGCGTCTCTCGGTTGGCGCCATCACGCGCGGGCTTGGTGACCTTACTGCCTACTACTCAGCGCGCGGCTACTATCAATCGAAAATCGCCTATGACGTCCGGCTCGATCCTTCGAGCACGCGAGCGGTAGTCGTTTATAGCATCACGCCCGGCGAGCAAGCGCGAGTGTCGGCCTCCAAGCTCGAGGTCAAAGGCAACAAGATCGATCTGTCGAAAGTGACGCCCACGATAGCCGAGGGACAGCCCTTCAATCAGGCCCTCGTGCAGGAGGCGATGGATCACATCAAGGAGGCATACCTCAAGCAGGACTACCTAGCGGTGCGCGTTACTGTGAACACTTCGCCGGACGCGAACACGAACTCAGTCGCCGTCGGTATCACCGTTGAATCAGGCCCGCGCGTCGAAATAGTAGTCGCCGGTCTCCCGATCGATGCGAAGCAGAGGAACAAGGTACTGCCCTTCTACACTCAGGGCGGCGTCGACGATTTCACTCTTGAAGAGGGACGGCGCAGCCTGCTGGATTACGCGCAGCGGCAGGGTTACTTTTTTGCAGACGTGACGCGGCCCGATGCGCCAGATCTCTCGAGTCCGTCCGTCAAGTTGACCTACACGGTCGATCCGGGCGGCCGGTACAAGCTCGGCGGTATCGAGATCCAAGGAGTGGATGCGATACCACACCGCACGCTCGAAGAACAGATGAAGTCGAAGATAGCTAGCCCAATCCCGTTCGTCGGGAGCCGAGGCGTCACCAGCGACGACATGCTCCGTCAGGACACAAATCTGATCTCAAAGCGCTTGCGGTCGGCCGGCTACCGTAGAGCGCACGTGGACGTGAGACGCGGCGTGTCGCTGAAGGGCGATAAGCTGATCATCACGTTCGACGTTGACCAGGGGCCTCGCACCTACGTTGAAGAGATAGGGATGCGAGGCAACGAGTTGATGACCACCGGCGAGTTGAGCCAGCGGCTTTCAATCAAGGCCGGCGACGCGCTGGTTGAAAGCGTCGTGACCAATGATTCCGATCAACTGCTGGCGGCTTACACCGGGCCTGGATTCGCTTCGGCAGAAGTCGCGTATGACGCAGTTGACCTTGGCAGCATCGATGGCCAGGATCGCGTGCGACTGACCTTCAACGTGACTGAAGGGAATCGGGTTCGCATCCGCGGCGTAACAACGCGCGGCACGGCGGTCACCAGCACCGCCCGTCTTTCTCGGGACTTCTACCTTTTCAAGACGGGTGATTGGCTTCGGGCGGAACAGCTCCAGGAGACCGAGCGCGAGCTCTACGAGACCAACGCTTTCAACTCGGTAACTATTAACTCAGACGCCGCCGGGCAAACCGTCAACGGCGTCGAAGAACGCGATGTCACGGTGAACCTGCTCGAATCGAAGCGCCGGGATATCGTGTACGGGCTTGGTTACCAGACAAACACCGCCAACACAAAAACGATTCCCGGACTCAGCTTCCTTGGCGGCGTGCGCGGACTGACACAGTTCACGTACTCAAATCTGTTCGGCAAGCTCGACACTGCAAGCACGCAGTTGCGCGTTTCACAGAACGAGCTATTCGGGCAGGTATCGTTTCAAAATCCGCGTCCGTTCGGCACGAAGTTACCCGTCTTGATTTCGCTTTTTGCGCGGCGGCTTGGTGAGAAGAGTTTTCGCACCGATCGGTACACGATGAACTTCCAGCTCGAGAAGCGCTACTCGCTCGACTTCATCGTGTATTTTAGCTACTACTTCGAGCGGATCAGCATCTTCGATCTTCCGTGCAAGGCCCCCAGCCCGGATTGCGAGGGCCTCACGCTGGAAGAAATCCAGCGCGACGCGCAACCGATCAGGCTCGGGCGCATCGGGCCGAGTTTCATACGTGATAAGCGTGACAACAAATTCGATCCGGCGTCGGGCAATCAAACTCTCGGCAGCTTCTTCGTCGCGGCAACTGCGCTGGGCGGCAGCGCGCAGTTCGTCAAATTCTACATCGAGCACGATCGCTTCTATCCGGTTCGCAAGTTCCGCGAGACGGTTTTTTCGTTCTCGGGGCGGCTGGGTCTTGCGAGTCCGTTCGGCGGCGACAATTCGATTCCGATCTCGGAGAAGTTTTTCGCCGGGGGCGCCCGCGACCTCCGCGGCTTCGGTTTTGAAGAAGCAGGCCCGCAGATTCAGGTGCCCAAGCGCGATTCCAAGGATCAGCCAATAAAGGATGCGAGCGGCAATACCATCAAGATTCTGAGTCCGCGGGGCGGCAATGCGGTGCTGGTCATCAACACCGAGTTGAGGTTCCCGTTGTGGGGGCCGATTGGCGGGGTGGTGTTCTCGGACACCGGGAATGTCTTTACTCGGGTGCGTGACATCAAGCCAGCCAACATCACCGAGACGCTTGGATTCGGATTGAGGCTTAAGACACCGATCGGGCCCGTGAGGTTTGACATGGGTTTTCTGGTTGTGAACAAGCCGGCGGGCGCGCCGGGTTCGCATAAACACTTCACGATTGGACAGACATTTTGAGTATGTTTTGGGCATCAATACATAGACTGGGGTCTTTCGCCGGAGCCGCCGCGATTTGTCTGATGGCGCTGATCGTGCCCTGCGTGTGTGCTCAGCAAACCGTAGATCAGATCCTCACGCTGGTCAACGACGACGTAATCACGCGCATTGACTTGTTGTGGAGCATAGCGATGGACCCGCAGGCGCCAAGCCCGGTTGGTCCAGTGGGCTCTGATCTTCTTGGCCGTAAGCTGGACGTGATGATTGATGAGCGGCTCATCGCCCAGGAGGCCGCTCGCGTTCCGACCGCTGAGATAACCCAGGACGAGATCGACAAAAAGCGGACGCAGCTAATCAAGAGCTTCCAGTCCGAAGCGCAGTTTCGCGAGCGAGTAGGTTCAGTGGGTCTCACACCGCAGAAGATCGACGAGTTAATCCGGCAGAGGATCTTGATTGACCGGTTTGTTGAATTCCGATTCCGCTCGTTCGTGCTGATCACCGAGCCGGACATCCAACGCTACTACGACGAGGTCTTGGCGCCAGGGATTCGCAACCGCGGCCTGGTCCCGCCGTCACTCGATGAGGTTCAAGACGGCAGAAGCGTTCGGGACGGAATAAGCGCGACGCTCAAGCAAAGGAAGATCAACGACGAAGTCGAGCGCTGGCTCTCTCAAGCTCGCCAGCGCGCGGACGTTGTTCAACTCGCCGAGCCGTAAGCTGTCAGGTTGGTTGCCATCTCCGGTTGAGAGCGGCTCCCACCCGCGAAGGTGCAGTCTCGAAACCTTAGCTGCCCTTAAGAAAACTGCAATATCCGACTCGCGTTTCCGTCATGCCTAAGATTAAAGATATCAGGGACGCCGTGGGAGTGGGCGACGCCAGCCACTTTGTGCGTGAGTTCAGGAGGCTGTACGGAGCGTCCCCAACCGAGTATCGACTTCAGCATCGTTCTTATGAGCCGCACGTCACACCGGTCTTTCTCCTCTTCAAGGGTTGTCGTGTCCGCCGGCGACTTATTCCGCAAACTGTTTCTGCGCGGTATTCGCAGGAAGCTCGTGTGCTTTGCGATTATTGTGAACCTCCTGATGTGGCCTGCGCCCGGCGTTACTCTCAGACCTATACTCGATCCGGTTTCGGTGGTTGCGTCAACGGTTGGTTCTGCCGTCAACGAAGTTGCTCTCACGCTCGGCGAGCTCAGGTCGGCTCCGGTTCTGCTCATTCCTTCGGGTCCGATTGTCATACCAGTGCCGATGTTTCCGATATGGCCCTTCAGTCTGGGGTCTGTGCCTCAAGTGCGAATGGCTGACCGAATCGAGCGAGTGTCGACGATCACGGTTTCACCGCACAGGATGGTAGCTTACGTCGGCGAGACCATGACATTCGTCGCCATGGGCTCAGACATTCGCGGCGAGATCGTGCACGGCGCGAAGTTCACCTGGGAATCGTCGGACACCAACAAGCTCACAATCGATGAAGCAGGCCGCGCGGCGACGCTTCGGCCGGGGATGGTGATCGTGACGGCGCGCGCGGGAGGTGCGGCCAAGACCGCGCCAG
>JBGQGO010000031.1:0-18359 GCA_041497455.1 Blastocatellia bacterium
AGTATCGCGACTTCGGCCGGATACGTTTTTCCAAGCTCGTGATCCCCGGCGTCGATCTGAATCATTCGCACGCCGTCGGGAATCATCTGAGTTCCCGTGTAAACAAGCGGCGCAAGATTGTTGACGCCGATCACCAGGATCACATCGACGCCTTCAAGGAGCCCGCTCGTCTGTTTCGCATTCGGATACAGCGGCCCGGCGTAGAGCGGATGCCCGGTTGGAAAAACCAGCAGCGAATTCAACGGCTCAGCGTGAACTCGCGCGGCAATCATCTCCGCGAGCTTCGCCAGCTCACCAAGCGCGCCTGATCTCGCACAGCCGTCGCCTGAGATGATCGCAGGATTCTTCGCGCTCGCGAGGACCGCCGCTGCTTCTTTGATCTTGGAGAGGTCGCCTCGCACACGCGAACCGATCTGCGTGACTGGCGGCAACTCGATCTCGGCTCGCTCTTCCATCACGTTGACCGGAAGCGACAGGAACACAGGGCCGGTGGGCGGGGTCTGCGCGATCTTGAAAGCTCGGGCCATCGCCGCGGGTACTTCAGCCGCGTGACGAACTTCCCAACACCACTTGGTATGTTGCCGCGCAAGCTCGAGCATGTCGGCGTACAGGAGCGGCTCATCGATCATCGACCGAGTGTCTTGTTGTCCGGCAGTGACGATGAGCGGAGTGCCCGCGCGATAGACGTTGTAGAGATTCCCCAGTGCGTGAGCCAAACCGGGATTCGTGTGCAGGTTGACCACCGCGGGCTTGCCGGTAGCTTCCGCGTAACCGGCTGCGATCGCGAGCGCCGAGTCTTCGTGCAACGCGAGGATGTATTTGATCTCATCGCGGGCGGCGAACAGGTCCATCAGAGGAAGCTCAGTCGTCCCGGGATTCCCGAACACGTAGCGCACGCCCTCGCGCACCATGAACTCAAACATCGCCTCAGCGCCGGTCATCTCTGGCATAGTATTCCTCCTTGGTGATCAACTTGCAGGTTCAACGCCGCGAGATTATATCCGAATGAGAGACGCGGCTAGAAGCGGCGAACGGCTTTCCGAGCTCTACGGCCGGAGGCAGAGATCAAACCAAGGACGCAGAGGTTCGCGGAAGAGAAACCACAGGCCTCTGCGCTCTACGGCGTCCTCTGCGGTTTGCCTTCTCTATCGGGGGACCGCGGAGGCTGCGGTTAGACAGGTAACGTCCTATTGACAAAGGAGCGTCAACTGGCATAAACACCGGTGCAAAGGGCGCTTTCAACTCTGTAGCCCCGCCCTTCGATTAAGAAAAAACTTAAGATCGGCGAAGGCATTGGCAACGAAGACCGGGGCCTTGGCCGGCTGGAGGAAACGATGGTTGAGATCACCTCGTTGTGGCTTCCCATTCTGCTGGCCGCCGTGATCGTGTTCGTGGTCAGCTCGATCATTCACATGGTGCTTGGGTATCACCGCTCTGACTTCGGCAAGCTTCCAGACGAAGACGGAGTAATGGACGCGCTGCGGACCTTCAACATCCCACCGGGTGACTATCAGATGCCTTGTCCCGGGGGACCGGAAGGTATGAAATCGCCCGAGTTCGTCGAGAAGATGAAGAGAGGCCCGGTAGCGGCAATGACCGTGCGGCCAAGCGGAGGGCCGTCGGTTGGCAAGAGCCTCATCCTGTGGTTCTTCTACAGCATCGTCGTCGGCATCTTCGCGGCCTACATCGCCAGCCGAGTCCTGAAGACAGGCGCCCACTATCTTGAGGTCTTTCGCTACGTCGGGTGCGTGGCATTCGCCGGGTACAGCCTGGCGCTCTTGCAGAACTCGATCTGGCTTGGCCGCTCGTGGATCACGACGCTCAAATCGATGTTCGACGGCCTGGTGTACGCGCTGGTGACGGCGGGTACGTTCGGATGGCTGTGGCCTAAGTAGCAGAACGATCTCGGCAGGTTAGCTGAACCACTTGAGCTGCGTTGCTGATCCACCCCGTTAGGGGTGCGATGTTTATAGAGACGCAGTCCGTGCGAGAGCCGCACCCCAGAGGGGTGCAATGTACCGGATCAACTCGTAGGATAAGCGAGTGACTCACATGGCACCCCGCTGGGGTGCGCCACGCCGAACGACCCCGCTCCTATAAACGTGCAACTCCTACCGGAGTTGCTTGATCAACTCCGGTGATCCGAATTGGACCTGCATCATAATTGAGCGATCGGGTCGTGGCCTAACGAGACTGGTCAATGGCCTATTATCGGAACAAGTCATCGTGTACTTCACCAAACGCGAACAAGGGGGATGAATGGCCGGTTGCACGCTTGCTGAATAGAGAGTGCGGCTTCTCGGTCACTCGCCCTCTGGTCCCGGCCTCGCCAGTAGTCTCTTGGCTCTTTCCTGGGAGGCTGCCACGTGTTTCAAAATACTCTTTATCTTGGAGATGGTTTCATCGGACCGAGCGCGGTCAGCGTCGGAAGAGTCTTTCTGCTTACGGAGAAGCTCCATCCATTCTTCGTTGTCCATCATGTCCTCCATCGCACGGTCTTGCGTTAGGTTGGCTCTAATATTCTTTTTCGAATTGCGGATGGACCCAAAGAAACTCTTGGCGCTTGTTGCGCACGCGCACAAGACCTCCAAAGCCAGGGTCCTTCTCCTTCAAAAACGAGTGAAGCTGACGCAGAATCGCACCTTGTGCCCGGACTCCTTCGCCGTGTTCCAGATCAGGCGCGTCGCTCTCTCCGAGCCAGCTTCCCAGTTTCTCGCCTCCCTTGAGCACCGACTCGATGCTCTTCTGCCCTAAGTCCAACTCTTTTTCGATTCCCTTGTAGGTCGCATCATCCAGCAGCAGCTTTGTTGCCGACGAAGCCACGGGCAACACGAGACTGAGGGTGCTAGTGAGCACCTTGAAGAAAGGCGCGGCTTTCACAAACCATTCCCGCGGGAAGTTCAAGTCATACACGCCGCGCTTGTTGTCTTCTCCGTTCAGGCTGGGCAACGGCAGGCGAGAATGTTCGCACCACAGGGTCAGGCGAAACTTCTGGTTGATCCACTTCGGCCGGTCAAAGAAGCCGGGATCAACCGGCTGAAAACTGAACAGCCGCGGACCGTCCTTCGCTTCATCGGTTAGCGTTTGCATCAGTCGGGTGTACGCGTCGTCCACCTTGCTGAGGATGCGTTGAGTGCTGACGTCCAGTCCATCGAACCGCCCCAAAGCCTCCCCGTGCTGCGCGATCAATAACTCGCGGACGCCGCTCAACTCGCCGCTCATCTCGGAGAACCGGGACAGCAATTCATGCGCCGGCATTCGCTGCGCGGCGGGGGCGTTGCGTAACAAGTGATCGATACCCTGCCACTCATTGCAAACGGAGCACGGATATTCTGGCCGGCGACGCTTCTTGCTTTCGATCAGCTTCTGCACTTCGAAAAGACCGGTCCCTGGAGCTTCTTTACCGCACGGCTCGATACACGGCACGCACCATCACGTCGCAACGCAAGCCCGCCCAAAAACTTTCGACCAGCCACTTCACTTCGTGCGTCAGCACTGAGAGGAACCCTTCAGGATATGCGGCGCGCACGGTGATGCGGACATCGTTGCCCACGTGCTCCAGCAACGCCCGACCGTTGGAGTCGTCATCCACCACAAGCCCGCGCTGCCAATGGACACTCTCCGCGTGGTTTACTCTCCCCATCGAGTACTTATGCAGGCGCACGATCAACTGATAGAACAACCCCTCTGCCGTTGCCGACTGGCCATTCCTGGTCTCCACGATCTGGCAGATTTGCACCTGTTGTTCATCGCCTTCGGCTGCTTTGGCAACCCAATCCGGAACAGGATCAGGGCGAACGTCCGGGACGAGTTGCGCAACCAGGCTAGTACTCTCTTGCTGGCCTTCGTCTCGCGATCCTGCGACACGGTAGGACAAGTCAAACCGCTCCATCAATCGCAGGAAGACTGGGTGAAGATCGGGCGGATACCGGAATTCTTCCTCCCTCGCCGGATCGTTCCATAACTGGCTTAGCCGGTCGAAACTCACCAACCCGTGAGTTTCGCGTGTTTGTTTATCATCGAGCACAAAGCTTACGGCTGTGGTCAACCAGTCGGGCTTGAGGACGACGATGTCCTGCAGAACCGGGTCGTGCTCGTAATGGATCAGATGGCCGAGACGATGCGAAATACGCACGAAGTCTCTTGCCTCATCGTCCTCCATCTTTAGTTCGCGGCAAACGTCCAGCACCTGTTCCAACGGCAGATAAGCCACTGCCTTTTGCTTCAGAGCTTCTCGTGCGTACTGCCATCGAGCTGGTACCGTGCGCCCCATCTCAGGAAGGCTAGCTGCCACGCGTGCGATAGCATCCTTCAGCTCAGCAATGCCGCCCCGCTCACCCGTCTTTTCGTCGGGCTTGCTGTCCACATGGAAGAAGTCGAGCACCGTGTCTCGTCCGAATAAGTCCCAGATCTCCTGCCGGTCCACGTCTGGCTGACGCTGGCCAGGCCCGCCATGCGTGGCGACGACGAGGATTTTTGCGTCCGGCTCGCGGTGTTTCACCAGCCTGATCCACTCCTTAACGAAGCCCTGCTGCGGCCCTTCGCGCGGCTTCCATACCACGAGGTAAACAGCAGGGGCGCTAAAGAACAACTGGTGCGTGGGCCGATAGACGCGCTGACCGCCGAAGTCCCAGCCGTTAAGCGTGATCTCCGTGCCAGTGTCAGGATCGGTAACGTTGACGGGCTTGATCTCGATCCCATGAGTGGTCGGTCGACCGTCTATGAATTCGTCTCCTCGCAACGCGCCGAGAAGACAACTCTTCCCGACTTCGCCCTCTCCGATCAGGATCAGCTTGGCCTCGTTCAGCACCACCTGCGATTCCGCCTTCGCGCGGAGGTAGCGTTTGACGGCGTCGAGGCCCTCCTTGTAGGCCATCGCCAGTTCAGGGTTCAGGGGATTATCTTCGAGCCCCAAGGTCTCGAGATGCTCAAGCTGCACCAGAGATGGCGGTAAGTCGGTCAACCGATTGTCGGTCAATCTGAGGTGTTTAAGGTGCTTGAGTTCACCGATCCATTCAGGTAGTGATTGCAGCTCACAATAACAGGCCCTGAGGCTGGTCAGCTGCCTGAGCCTACGGATGCATGTAGGGAGTTCTCGCAGAGGATTACCAGCTAGAGATCCCAAGTCGAGGTCAGTGAGCTCGCTTAGGTCTCCAAGTGAATCGGGTAACTCGCTAAGCTGGTTTCCTGCGACATCTAAAGACTCAAGCGTCCCCAGTTCACTCAACCATTCGGGAAGCTTTGAGAGATGATTGTTGTGAATACGGATCCAATTGAGATTCCTTGAGCCACGCAATAATTCGGGGAATTCTGTGAGTCCAAGCCCCCCTAGTTGTAGGCCTCTCCACTGATCTGAATGGAGCCAATCTGGTAAGGCCGCTAGCGGATTTCCGTAGAGGTTAAGCTCCTGCAGCCCCGTTAGTTGGCCTAGACAGTTTGGTAGGGTCGCCAGTTGATTGGCGGGGATGCTCAACGTTCGCAACTTCGACAGCTGGCACAGCCAGTCCGGCAAAGCAGTTAGTTGGTTGGTGCCTAGCTCCAGCGACTGCAACTGCGTGAGCCGGCCAATCCACTCCGGCAGCGTAGTCAGCTCGTTGCGGTAGAGGTTCAGCCGTTGCAAGTGGATGAGCCGACGAGCCGACCCAGCGACTCAGCCAACTCGGTGAGTTTCGAGTCCGACATCAATCCGCTGAGATCGAGTTCCGTAGCGTCCGATCGCCGCGCTTCTTCAATCTTCTCTTCCGCGCTTTTATGAGCTTCGTCGATTGCCATAGCCCGCCTCCGTTCTTTTCATGCGAGTCGAGATCGAACCTGCTGCTCTTCCTCTCATTGAGCTACGAATTTGATCAGGTCTTCCGGCGACAGCGGATTCCTCCTAATCGCGGCCTCATGAAGCGGTAACCGGATAAGAACGCTGTTGAAACTCACCCTAGCTTCCTAGTCGCCAGCTTATGCCCTTGAGCGCGTCAGCCTCAGATCGACGCCTCGACTAACACGAATGTGCCGGGCTGCAGCGACTTCAGCGCTTCAAGTGCTCTCGGAACGAGAGGCTTGAGATCGTCATACTTGTTGGTCTTGGCGGCGAGAATCAACACACCGAGATCGAACGCTCGAACGTTCTGTTGGTGGCGAATGCTCTGATCGACGGTAACAAGAACATCAAACTCCGTCTCGGCAGCTTTGAGCAATTGCCCGTTCTTGAGTCCCGTGAAGCCGGCTTCTCTGACGGTCTTTACTTCGTGACCGATGAAATCCTGTTTCAAGTACCGCGTTACACACTCGTCAAGCAGCAGCTTCATAATCGGCGAGAAGTTTCCTTCGAGACAACTCCAATACGCGCTGTGACTGCTCTCGTGTAACGGTCGGGAACTGGTCAAGAAACTCTTCCAGGCTCTCGCCGCCTTCCAAACAATCGAACAGGTTCTTGATAGGCACCCGCGTGCCGATGAAGACAGGCGTCCCTCCCATCTTCTCAGGATCAACTTCGACAAGCTCGTCTATGTTCATTGGATTCAAAGCTCCCGGAACGACCTGGTTGCTCATTCTAGCACGAACGCCAAAGAGTGGCTCCTAGCAGGGTGCTGAAAGCCTTTTTCCGTAGCCCAGGCGTTCACGCCTGGGATCGCGACCGGCCGGAACCCCTCAGCCCGCTTCAGCGGGCTTCTCGGGTCGGCTTCAGCCACACCGAGCGCCAAAGGACCACCGAAAGCCCCATAAATGGGGCTGAAAGCCAAACATCCTTCGCACTTCAACCCAGGCGTAAACGCCCTGGGCTAGGGAAACACGAGACGAAACCCGCAGCGTTTTCCTCACCGTTCCGCCAACCTTTCCCGATACCTCACCTTTTTCAGCATCCTGCTAGATTTGCTAGACAAGCGTTGAGGCCGGCCCAACGCCGGCGCCTCCTCCACTCACACCACTATCATCGCTATCGTAGCCGCGGCCATTACCGCCGCGGTTACCCAGCCCGCCCATTTCAACAGCCAGGGGTTTACTCGCTTACCCATCACTTTCTTATCGCTTGTAAGCATCGTGACCAACACAATCAGCGGCGGCGCCAGCACCCCGTTGACCACCGCAGCATAGAACAACATCTTCACCGCATTGAGCTTCAAGAGGTTCAACGCAAGCCCAAGCACGACCGCCGCCGCCAGCACGCCATAGAACTTTCTTGCTACGCGAGGCCTATCGTTAAGCGAACCCCGCCAGTGCATCGCTTCCGCTACTGCGTACGCCGCCGATCCCGCGAGCGCCGGAATACCAAGCATCCCTGTTCCAACAAGCCCCATCGTGAACAGCAAGTATGCACCTTTGCCCGCCAGTGGCTTCAACGCTTCGGCCGCCTGCCGCGCGGTTTCAATGTCGCGGTGGCCTTGCTCGTACAGAGTCGCGCCTGTAGTCAGAATGATGAAGTACATCACCACTCCCGCAAAGATCATTCCCGTTAACACATCAGTGCGCGCGGCTCGCAATTCTTCGCCGGTTGCGCCGCGCCGGGCGTGAATAGTCTTGCGGCCCTTCGAGCGTTCCTCTTCGACTTCCTGTGCGGCCTGCCAAAAGAAAAGATATGGCGAGATGGTTGTGCCCAGTATCGCGACGAACGTAGCGATGTAGCTTGCGGTCCACTCGACGTGCGGTACGAACGTCGCCCGCAAGACTTGACTCCAATTCGGGTGCGCCATGAACGCAGCGGCGACGTATGCGAACAGCACCAGCGTGAGCCACTTGAACACCCGCGCGATGTGCCGGTAGCTCGACCAAATCAGCAGCACAACTATCAACCCGGCGAACACCGGCAGCCATATCAGCGATGGAAGCCCGGTCATCATCTCCATCGCCTCAGCCATGCCGCCAAGGTCAGCGCCTATGTTCACAGTGTTGGCGACCGCGAGCAACGTGCACGCGCCCAGCAGCACCCACTTCGGGTAACGTCGCCGGAGCACGCCCGCCAACCCCTGCCCGGACACGAGCCCGAGACGCGCGCACATGATCTGGACGGCGATCATCAGCGGGAACGCGAAGAACACGGTCCACAACTGCGCGAAGCCGAATGCCGCGCCGGTCACTGAATAGGTGGATATGCCTGAGGGGTCGTCGTCGGCCGCTCCGGTGATCAGGCCCGGGCCAAGCTCGGCGAAGAAGCGCCGGACGTGCGAGGGCGGTCGCTTTTTTGGAGAATCACTCGGCGTCAGATGCTCTCCTGATAGTAGATGAATCTTGCGAGACACGGGACTGATTCGCCGCCGGCTCGCATTCGTCGTATGTTCGTAGTTCGGCCTTCCGGCGGAAGTTTGTACTGCATTGTCCCGGCGAGCGATTCCGTTACAAACTTCCGCCTGAAGGCCGAACTACGAACGGCGCCAAAAACCTAACGCCTGCGTTTCAGCAAGATCTTGGCCGTGTAGCTCACAACGACTTCCTCTCTCTGGTTTATCACTTCGTTCAACATTGTGACGATGCCGCTGTGTTCATCGCGCTCGCTCTTTCCTTCGACCTTCTGCTTGACGCGGATGGTGTCGCCGATGAACGTGGGCTTCACGAAGCGCAAGCGGTCCAGCCCGTAAAACGCGATCACGGTGTCGGCCGTTTGGCCCATTCGCACCGAGAGCCCGGTTGCGATAGAAAAGACCAGCGCGCCGTGAGCGATGCGCTGTTTGAACGGTCCGCGCTCGGCCAGTTCCTTGTTGGTGTGAATTTCGTTCCAGTCGCCGGTTATGCCTGCGAAGTTCACTATGTCGGTCTCGGTCACGGTGCGCCCGGCAGTCGTCGATTCTTCGCCGGCCTCGAAGTCTTCGTAATATTTTCCCATCGATCACTCCTCTTTAAAGTTTAGAGTCGAGTTGTCTTCCTTCTTTTCGATTGTCAGTTGGAACAGCGGATCGGCAGCGTCGCTGAAAACGAAGCATGAGTTGCGCAGTTGCGGCATCCAGCCGAGTACCATCTCGCGACGCAGCCGCGCGTCGTCACGCGCCTCACGCATCGCCGCCGCGGCTTCGGGCCTATCCTTCGCCGCGACGTAGTTCATCTGAAACGCGCACGCCGCCATATTGGTTACGAGCGTATGCAGATGACTGCAGCTCGCGGCGCCGCCTACGACTTCGCCCGCGCGACGTCGAAAGCCGCGCCCGATTCGTTCGCCCACCAGCCCTTCAAGCGCCGCAAGCGACCCCTGGCAGAAACCCGGATAGGGCATCGCGGTGATATCCCCGCTGGCGTCGCTAATGACAAAGCCGGGATAGCTGACGACGAATCGCGCCGTCAATGAATGAACGTTGTCGTTGAGAGTACCGCGAATCTCAAAGCTCGAAGGATCGAGCCAGTCCATTTCTACGTTGACCGATCTTGAAAAAGCGGGCATGAAATCTCCTGAAAAGTCAGAGGTCAGAAGTGCATGGAGTTCAGGCTTTAGCCTGGTTTTGCGCTGCAGGAGTAAAATACCGGCAGGCTAAAGCCTGAACTCCATGCACTTCTGACCTCTGACCTCTGACTGCTGATCTCTAACTTTAGTCCGTTGCGGCGCCGCTCGTTCTTGTACGATTCACAATCTCAGCCGCGCGTGACTCGATAGTCTTGAGCAGCTTCTCGAAAGGCTCGACGAACAGCCTCACGCCGTCCGCCAAAACGTGGGCCGTCACCTGATCGAGGCTGATCCCTACTTCTTCCAAGCGAGCGAGCAGCGCGCGCTCTTCGTCGAGATTGTCCTCGATGGTCACGCGCGCGCGCCCGTGATCGCGGAAAGCAACGATCGTCGCCGGCGGGAGAGTGTCTACCGTCTCCGGGCCGATGAGCGCTTCGACATAATACACATCCGGGTAAACCGGGTTCTTCGTCGAAGTCGAAGCCCACAACGGACGCTGCACCTGCGCGCCTTTCTGTTTCAACGCCGCGAACCGCTCGCCGTGGAACACCTTCTTGTATCGCTGATAAGCCATCTTCGCGTTGGCGATCGCGATTCGGCCGAGCAGAGATTGCAGCCTGACTTTTTCTTCTTCGCCGCCGGTCTGGCTTATGCGCCGCTCAAGCTCCTTATCAACCGCCGAATCGATTCGACTCACAAAGAAGCTCGCGACCGACGAGATGTTGTCGATCGGGTTGTTCTCGGCGACGCGCCGCTCGAGGCCGCGAATGTAAGCTTCCATCGTCTGGTCGTAAGCGTGAAGCGAGAACAGCAGAGTGATGTTGATGTTGATGCCTTCGTAGGTCGCTTGCTCGATGGCGGGCATTCCTTCGAGTGTTCCCGGAATCTTGATCATCACATTCTTGCGATCGACAAGCCGCCATAGCCGCCGCGTCTCTTCGATGGTCCCTTGAGTGTCGTTCGCCAGCAGCGGCGAGCATTCCAGGCTGACGAATCCGTCCGTGCCGCCAGTCCGTTCGTAGACTCCTGCGAGCACGTCCGCAGCCATCTGTATGTCGTGAATGGCGAGCGCTTCGTAAATCTCCTGCGCGCTCTTGCCCTTTTCGGCCAGGTCACCCAACTGATCGGCGTAAAGGTCCGAGCTGGCAATGGCCTTTTCGAATATCGCGGGGTTCGAAGTAACCCCGCTCAGTCCGTCTTCATCGACCAGCCGTTTCAGCTCCCCCGAGGTAACAAGCTTTCGCTCGATGTTGTCGTTCCAGACCGACTGGCCAAGCCCGGTGAGTTCAATCAGTGGATTAGTGCTCATGGTTTCTCCTTCGTGAGTAAGTATGCAGCGAAAGTTTGAGCGCGCAAAGCTGCGGCGAAAGGCGCGGTGAGAATTCGTCTGCGGATCACGCGGCTAATTATCTGGCACGCGGCGCGCTAAGCGCAACATCGCGAGGCGCCTCCGTGTTGGTGGGTTATGTCGCCGAGCAAGCAAGCCTGGGAGCTACTTTGCTCCAACCAGCTTCTTGACTTCGACGAGTATCGTCTCATCTGGGGGCCGGTCCTGGGCGTCTTTGCCCACGTGCATGTAACGTATCCGGCCCTCTTTATCGAGGATGAAGATCGACGGATGAGCTATGCCGCCATGCTCGGCCGCGTTCACGATTCCGTATTCAGTGATCGTTTTCTTTTCGACGTCGGAGAGGATCTGGAACTTGGCGCCGGTGGTCTGCGCCATCGACCACGCGTAGGATTGCTCATCGACGCTGACGGCGATCAGTTCCCCGCCCGCTTGTTTTATCTTGTCGTAGTCCTCAGCCAACCTGGTGAGCTGCTGTGTGCATGCGCCTCACCAGAAGCCGCGGTAGAAAACAAGCACCACGGGCGATCGCTGTGTGTACTCGGAGAGAATCACCAGCTTGCCGTCGCCGTTGGGCAGCGCGAAGTCCGGAGCCTTGGCGCCAACCTTTAGCGAAGTTCCCGAGGCGCTCGGCGCAGGAAGCTTTGGCGGCGCGAGCGGTGATTGACCTGACTGCGCGTTAGCTGTGATGCACGATACGACAAGGATGAATGTGCCGAGAAACGCTTTCATCGTTGGGGTAAATCTAATTTGCAGGTGAGCGATTGTCAACGGGCTGTGCGGGCGCCGGTGCGCGGGCGCCTTTTTTTGGACTGCGCCGCCCTCTACTGGTTCGACTATCTGGCGAATGCGTGGCGGCGCTTTTGGTCCTGGGGCGTAGCTGGCCACAATACCAAGAGAAAGCGCCGCCACCCATTCGAGAAACAAGAACCACGCGAGGGCGGCGCAGTCCAAATAAGGGCGCAGTCCAATGACTCGTGTCATCGCCGGGAACGTCTCGCGCGTCATTGTTTGAGCAGGCGCGCGCTTGTGTGCTATCAATCGACTTTCAGCTAAGTCTGAACAGATCGGGGGCTGAGTGAGCTTTCCAAGAGCGAGTGGCATCCTTGTGCATCCCACATCATTGCCGGGACGGTTTGGCATCGGAGACCTCGGCGATCAAGCATTTGCCTTCATTGACTTTCTTGCGGCCAGCGGACAGAGCTTGTGGCAAGTGTTGCCGCTCGGGCCGACTGGCTACGGTGACTCGCCCTACCAATGCTTCTCAGCATTCGCTGGAAACGCGCTGCTGATCAGTCCGACGCGGCTCTTTGAAGATGGGCTGCTATCGGATGACGACCTGAGCAGTGGTCCTCGCTTTCGCCCATCGCGCGTAGATTTCGGCCGGGTGATCGACTACAAAAAAACGCTGCTCGAGAAGGCCTTCGACAACTTAAAACGCTCGCCTGAAGGAGCGTTGCGAGCTGATTTTGTCCACTTTTGCCAGGCGAGTGATTGGTGGCTCGAAGACTATGCGCTGTTTCGCGCGTTGAAGGATGCGCACGGCGGCGTGGCGTGGACTGATTGGGAACCGCGATTCGCCGCGCGCGACGCGGGCGCGCTGGCTACTGCGCGAGAGGCGCTGCGCGACAGAGTCGAGGCAGAAAAGTTCTTTCAGTTTCTGTTCTTCAAACAATGGTCGGCACTCAAGGCCTATTGTCGCAAGCGCGGGATAAGAATCATCGGCGACGCGCCGATTTTTGTCGCTTGCGACTCGGCTGACGTGTGGGCGCATCCGGAGATGTTCAAGCTCGACGGCCACCGGCAGCCGATCGTGGTAGCCGGCGTTCCGCCCGATTACTTCAGCAAGACCGGGCAGCTCTGGGGAAACCCGATTTACGATTGGAGCGCGATGCGCGCGACCGGCTTCCGCTGGTGGATCGATCGCCTGCGCGCGACGCTTCAGACAGTCGACATACTTCGCATCGATCATTTTCGAGGGTTCGCGGCGTGCTGGGAAGTTCCCGGCCAGGACAAGACTGCGGAGCGCGGTCAGTGGGTCGAGGTCCCTGGGCGTGACCTCTTCACCACGTTGCGAAACACATTGGGCGAGATGCCAATCATCGCCGAAGACCTGGGCGTGATCACCCCGGACGTTGAAGCCTTGCGCGACGACTTCGGCTTTCCGGGTATGCGTGTTCTCCAATTCGCGTTCAGAGGCGACAGCAAAACGATCGACCTGCCGCACAACTATGTTCCCAACTGCGTCGTGTACACGGGCACTCACGACAACGATACGACCGTTGGATGGTTCAACAGCAAGGCGGGCGAGGGTTCGACTCGCAACGCCAAAGAGATCGAACGCGAGCGCGCGTACTGTCTCGAGTATCTAAACTCGGACGGAAGCGAGATTCACTGGGACTTGATTCGCGCGGCGTGGGCGTCGGTAGCCAACACTGCGGTCGTTCCGCTGCAAGACGTGCTGGGACTCGGTTCACGCGCTCGGATGAATCTGCCCGCGAGCGAGCAGGGCAACTGGCAGTGGCGATTCAGGGCCGGCGCGCTGACCAAGAAGCTAAGCGAGAGGCTCGGAGAGCTTACGGAGCTTTACGGCCGGAAGCAGAGGTGAAACCGCGGAAGACGTTGATTACACTTGCCATTTTCCATTTGCCATTTTTCATTTGCCATTTTTCATTGTCATTTTTTGTCATCTATCAAACGTTGCGCACCGCAATGACAAATGGGAAATGGCAAATCGAAAATGGAAAATGGGAAATGGGAAGACTTCACATGAAATTCGGCGTGTGCAGCCGTGACATGTGATCCGCCTGGTCAATACCGAATCCGGCGGCGGCCAATCGCTTCACTCGGTTGGTGTGCATTGTCTCGTACAACTCGGCGACTCGCTTCGTTCCCGCGCGCAGAGATGAAGGATTCATCCCGCCGCCTGAATAGATAATCAGCGATTCTTCGATCAGCGCGCCGACGCCGCTCACCGACTTGAGGAACTCCGCGCGCGCCTCGACCGCCGACCCAAACCTTCGCGCCGCGTTCGCGTCAGCTTCAAGAGCATACTTCGCATGAGCTATTCCGAACCGCACATGGCGCGTCTCATCCTGCCGCGCTCGCCGGCATATTTCGCGAGTAGCGCGCTCGGGCGCGTGGTCTTCAAGGAATGCAAGCAGGTCAATAAAGGTTCCCTCGCCAAGCACGCTCAACAGGAAGGAAGCCGTCGAGAAATCCCTCGGCTCGAGCAGCGACGCTAATGAAAGCTGAGTTGTAGCGGAGGCAATGCCCAGCCCTCCGCCATTGGCGAGCGCGCGCTTGGTGAAAACCTCGATGTGGCGCGCCTCGTCAACCATCACCGTGGACAGGAACAACGCCGCTTCGGTGAAGTGCGGATGAATCTGGCCGATGAAGCGCGCGGGAACGTAGAGCGCTGCGTACTCGTTCTCCGCCAGAAAAGTCATGATCTGGCAAACGGCGCGCTCGACTTCGTCATCGAGCGGCGCAAGCTCTTGCCAGGGAATATCGCGCGCACCGACCCACTGACTCGAAGTCGCCTGCTCGTATAGCTCCGAGATCGAATTCGCCCAGATGTCGGATCGCTTACGGATCGAGAACTCGATCTCGGGCGCGCCTTCTTCGACGGGCGCCCCGCGCGGCGCAAGCGAACCCCCGCGAGGAGCCTCTTCGGCGATGATCGCACTCCGGCCTATTTGCCAGTCGCGCATATCAACCGTATCGCCTCGACGCGGGATTCGCACGCCCCACTCGGGACGATCGGAAAGCGTTCGGCGAACAAACCCGCGCTCGATGACAATGTTTGATTTCCCGTTCTCTTGAACTGCTTGAACCAGGCGATGACCCGCGCGGCGACACCATATTCTCAGGTCGTCAGCAACCGAAGGATTCTCAGTCGTGAGCTCAAGCGCTTCGCCTTCAGTGAGGGGATCGAGCAGCCGCGCGACGGCTACTAGCAAGCCCTCCGATGCGCCAAGGTCTTCGCCGTCGTACTGAGCCTTAATCTTCATTGCGATGTGGGGACGAGTCACTACTCGATGCTTTGCTCCTCGACCGCTTCAAACAATGTGCGATAGCCCTCGGTTTGCGCAGGAAGCCATCGCTTCAGACCTTCCATATCAAGAACCGGACGATGCTTCGGATTGTTGTAGTCCATCTTGAGCAGCGCTTCGACCCACGGCTCGAAGCGCGACTGCTCGAGCGAATCGAGCGAGGTGAAGTTGCAGTGATGATAGGTCGGGGTGTTCCACAACAACCGCACCTTGTCGCCATCCACCGAGCGTTCTTCAAGCGCCTTCGCCCAGAAGGGATCACCAACCGCTCCGGCATCAGATTGTCCCGAAGCGACTGCGTTCAGCACCGCGGATTCGCTCGCGCCGGTGTCGCCGTGCTTGCCGACGTCCAGATCGAAGCGCAACAGCTTCAGTTCGCGTTGCGGGTCGATGTCCTGCCGCTTGAGAAAGTAAAGCGGAAGGATCGCCGCGTGACCCGAATCGCGGCTGCCGAGCGCAAGAGTTCGCCCACGCAAATCCGCGAGCGTGTTGATCCCCGCGTCTTTCCTGACGACTATGACCGATGAGTAATCAACGTCCGTGTCTCGCATCGCAAGCGCGCGGCAATGTCCCTCGGTTCGGCGATGCGTGCGCACATAAGCCAGATTCGTGTTCCACGCGATGTCGATGAACCCGGAGACCAGCGCGTCGACCTGGGCTTCGTAGTTTGAGAACAGAACGTAGTCCATTCCGGGCCCGGCTTCTTTCAGGTAGTCGCGGATGCCGTCCCAGATGGGAACGACCTTCGGATCGTAGGCAACGGCGCCCATTAGTATCGGTTTCGTCATTAGGCTATCCCCTTTAAGGCTCGGAATGAACTCTAGAACAGCGGCAGTCCGAGCAGAGCTTTGCCGATGAAGTCGTAGAGCGCATCGGTCGTTGGCGCCATCACCGAGCCGGCGCGCGCGTCTCTGAAGTAGCGCTCGACCGGAAGCTGCTTGCTGAACGCAGCGCCGCCGCACAAGCGCATCACCTTATCGGTCACGTCGAGCGCTGTCTCGCACGCGCACGCTTTCACTTCCAGCACGCGGAGCATCGTGCTGTCATCAGGATTCTCGACCGATCGCGCCGCTTCCGCAGTCAGCGCGCGTGACGCATCAAGCGCGATTCGAGCGCTTGCCAGACGCGCTCGCGACTCCGGCTGCGATGCCAGCGTGACTCCCAGGTGCTCCAGGCGCGAGGCGTTCAAGTGCCCGGCGGCGGCATCAAGGGCGGCCCTGCTAATTCCATTCGCAACCGCCGAAGTACCGAGCTGAAACCACGGCAACACGACCGACATCATTAGGTTGAAGCCTCCGCCGGCTGGGCTCAGCAACCAACCAGCAGGGACCGGGCAATTCTCAAGTTTCATCGGTGCGCTGGCGTTGGCTCGCATACCTAGTCCATCCCACGCGCCGGCGACGCTGAGGCCCTGCATTCCCACCTCGACATAGTACAGGCTTGAATCCAGCGCTCCCGCCGCTCCCACCGCGCGAGTCGACACGACGTAGCTGGTTGCGCGCCCCGCACTCGTCACATAAGACTTCTCGCAGTTGAGCACGTGAAAGCCATCTTCTTCGCTGGCCTGGCTGACCGGAGCCCAGAAATGGCTCCTGGAGCCTTTTTCGCTGAATGCCAGTGTCGAAAGGTGCTTGCCACCTGCCATGTCCGAGAGAACCGAATCGCGCTGGGGCAGCGACGATTGCTTGATCACTTCAGTGCCACAGACGTGCATAACGAAGATCATCGCAGTCGAGGCGCAGGCTACTGCGAGTTCTTCGACTGCCGCAACGAAATCCGAAGGCCCCAAGTCCATCCCGCCTAGTTCCTTGGGCACAGTCAAGCCGAGCAGTCCTGCGTCTGCGAGCGCCTTGATGGAAACACCGGGCCAGTCGCCCTCCCGATCGTGCTCCGCGGCGGCGGGACCTATTACCTTGTCTGAGATGTCGCGAATTCTATCGACGACTTTTCCGTTAGTGCTCATTCCGGCGGACTCCTTGAATTGTTCTGATCGGTTGGACGAAGAGAGAGAATGCTACCGTAGCCGAGCGCAACCTTCAATGCGATCGAGAAAACTCTTAGACGAATAAACGATTCATATGAGATTCGGTATTTGCAGCGCTACACCCGATCCGCGTGTGGCCCGGCATTGCTGCTCTGGCTTTCATTTCAGTTCTCGTTACACTACCAAGTGAGGCTGCGGTAGCGAGTCGCGTTGAAGGCTTTGAAAAGTGGTGTTTGCTTGACACTTTTTTCAGCGCTGTGTTAGCTTTCGTGGCTTGAACTCGCGGTAAATTTCTCACAAGGGAGTGCATGCTTTGGTTTCGATGACCCTCGCCTTCGCTGAAGGTGGCGGCGACATCATAAGCCCTGACGGCTCGCTCGTCTTCGTACTCGTCCTCTTCCTCATCCTCGTCTTTGTGCTGAACAGAATTCTGTTCAGACCCATCGGGCGAGTCCTGGATGAGCGGCAGACGTTGACCGAGGGCGCGGCCAACCAAGCGCGCGCGGCTCGGCACAGCTATGACGCGAGGCTCGCCGACTACGAAGCGACCATTCGCCAGACGCGTGCGGAAAGCTACAAGCGCTCCGAACAAGCGCGCGCGGCTGCCGTGGAAGAGCGGCGTCATTTGATCGATGAGGCAAAGCTGCACGCCCACGAGCAGATCGAGCGCGCAAAACAGGAGATCGAGCAGCAAGTCGTTCTTGCTCGCGCGGCGCTTGAGTCAGAATCGCGCCAGATCGCCGAGCGGATATCGCGCACCGTGCTGGGGCGCACTGTGGGAGGTGAAGCCGATTGACAATTGATTTGTTCATCCGACCGGCTCTGTTCTTGGCGGCCGAGCAGGCGGAAGCGACCGGATTCTTGAATCCGAACCTCTGGAGAGTGATCAACCTTTTAGTATTCGTCATCTTTCTCTTTTATATCCTTCGGAGCAAAGTTCGGATCGGCCAGGTCTTCAACAACCGCGCTGCTTCAATCGTCAAAGAACTCGAACAGGCCAAGCGTGACAAGCAAGAGTCGCAACAACGGCTCGCGGAGCTTGAAGCGCGTCTTGCCCGGCTTGATCAAGAGGTCGCCGATATCCGCTCGGAAGCTGAGCGCGAGAGCGCGGATGAGGCCGAACGGATTCACCAAACCGCCGCGGCTGATGCGGAGAAAATTAAGCAGACCGCCCAGCGCGAGATCGAAGGCGCAATGAAGGCCGCGAAGGGCGAGCTGCGCGCGTTCGTCGCAGACCAATCGGTCGCGCTGGCTGAAGGAATGATTCGCCGCGAGATTCGCACCGAAGACAACACCCGAATGGTGAACAAGTTTATCGATGACCTGAGCGAGGTGAGCAAATGAGCGTGATCGCAATCGCCCGCCGATACGCAGAAGCGCTCGCCGACGTCGCCACGGCGCGCAATCAGGTCGAGCAGATCGACAACGAGGTGCGCGTTTTCGCTGAGATGATGAAATCGAGCCGCGAGCTTCACGATATGTTCGCGAGCCCAACCGTTTCCCAGACCGACAAGCTCAAGGTGCTCGAAGCGCTCATCGCGCGCACAAGGACCGGCCAGATGACCGCCAATCTGCTGCGCACGATGCTCAGTCATTATCGCTTGCATCACGTGG